>CAYRXS010000031.1:0-37525 GCA_964428225.1 uncultured Planctomycetaceae bacterium | reverse complement strand
ATCGAAAACGACCACCGTGCGGCCGGCCGTGCGGTCGGCGAGCTCGCCGACGAAGATCCTCTTCGAGACGATCGAGGACAAGAAGGGCGTCGAGCCGGTGATCCGCGGCTGCGTGATCGGTCTGGGGGTGCTCGGCCAGAGCGCCTCGGGCGGTACGCGCGGCTCGACGACGAGGCCTTCCGGGCCACCGCCGCGATCGGGCTGGGGCTGCTCGCGTGCCGCGAAGCGATGGAGCCGCTGCGCAAGGAGTTCGGCGAGGGCGACGGCGAGCTGGCACCGGTCCTGTCCGCCTCGCTCGGCCTGCGCCTGCTCGGAGACGCGAGCGTCGTCCCGCCGCTGCTCGAGCGGCTGACGAGCTCCGAGGACGCCGCGGAGCGGATGGCGATCATCCGGACCCTGGTGCGGCTCGACGCCCTGAAGTCCCTCGACGCGCTCGTCGCGATCATGAACGACGAGGACGCGGAGCTGGGGCTGCGGTCGGTCGCCACCTGGGCCCTGGGGGTCCTGGCCGACTCCGACACGCCGGACTGGAGCGCGGCCTACGCGAACGACCTGAACTACCTCTGCATGACCTGGACCCTGTCGAGCCCCCTCGGGGACGGCAAGGGTCTGCTCGACTGGCGCTGATCCGGATCGGCCACGGGCATCCCCTGCCATCGCCGGGAAGCAGCGAGTACGCTTCCCGGCGATGGAAAGGCGCGTGACGAAGACCCGGCAGGCCGTGCGCGGAGTCGTCGGATTCCTGGTGTACGCCGCGATCCTGTTCGTGCCCGCGGGTCGAATCGACTGGCGCGAGGGCTGGATCTTCCTGGGCGTCTCGATGGCGCTCCTGGCCGGATTCCTGGGCTGGGCTTTGCGGCGCGATCCCGACCTGATGAGGGAGCGCGCGACGCGGGCGTCCGACGCCGAGGCCTGGGACGTGCTGATCCTCCGCCTCTACTCCCTGCTCCTCGTGGCGATGCTCGTTTTGTGCGCCCTCGACTCGGGCCGCTGCTCGTGGAGCGCCGTCCCCGCGTGGGCGAGAGCGATCGGCTGGATCGGCCTCTTGGTGGGGCTGGGAGTGGGCGGCGCGTCGATGCTCACGAACACCTTCGCCTCGGAGGTCGTGCGTATCCAGGAGGATCGCGGACACCGCCCGGTCACGAGCGGACCGTACCGCATCGTCCGCCATCCGATGTACGTCGGCGTGATCGTCGCCATGCCGTGCATTCCCGTGGTGCTCGGCTCCTGGTGGGGGCTCACGCTCGCCGGCCCGATCGTCGTTCTGTTCGTCGTGCGAACCGCGATCGAGGACCGCGTCCTGCGGCGGAGACTGGACGGCTACGAGGAGTACGCGGCGCGGGTGCGTCATCGGCTGTTGCCCGGCATCTGGTAGGGGTGGATCGCCGGCGGCTTCGCTGCGACACTCTTCGCCCGCCATGGCCTGGACTCCTCCGACCCCGCGTCCCGACGTCGCGCTCCGCTCGCTCCTCCCGAGCGACGCGTGGCGCGAGGCCGTCGTGGCGATCGCCGAGCGCCACGGCCTGCCGTCGAGCGACCTGGCGCCGTTCGGCACCGGCTCGGACGTCGCGTTCGGGGGCGAGAGGATCGTGATCAAGCTCACCACCCCGGAGTGGCTCGCCGACTTCGAGGCCGAGCGCTACTTCCTCGAGCACCTGGCCGGTCGGCTGCGCGTCGAGACCCCCGAGGTCGTGGCGGGCGGCGAGCTCGAGGGTTGGCCCTACGTCGTGCTGTCGCGCCTCGAGGGGACGGCGGTCGGGGACGTCTGGCCGGACCTCGACGATGACGCGCGGATCCGGCTCTCGGCGAGGCTCGGCGAGATGGTCGCCGAGCTGCACGGCCTCGATCCTCCCGCGCCGCGCGAGGACTGGGACGAGTTCCTGCGCGCGCGCCGCGAGGGGGTGGTGGAGCATCACGCCGCGCGGGGCATCGACGAGGCCTGGCTCGCGCGGATCGAGCCCTTCCTCGAGGAGGTGGTCCGCCCGGAGCGGCCTCGCGTGCTGCTGCACACGGAGGTGCTGGATGCGCACGTCCTGGTGAGCGAGTCCTCGGGCGACTGGGAGCCGTGCGGACTGCTCGACTTCGCGGACGCCAACGTGGGCCACCCCGACTACGAGTGGGCGGCACTGGTGGAGTTCGTGTTCCGGGGAGCGCCCGGTTGTCTGGAGGCCTGTCTGCGGGCCTACGGTCGGGAGGAGCACGACCACGAGGAGGGACGGCGCCTGTGCGCCTGGGGGCTGCTGCACGAGTTCGCCCACCTCGGGCGGCCGCTCCGCGCGGCGGGCGCGCCGGAGCCCGCGGGCTTCGACGAGCTGGTACGCCGGGTGTACGGCACGAGCCCTCCGTAGGCCCCGAAACGCCCCCGGCGGCCGCCCCGCGGCTCCTCCCGACGCGTATCCGCAGGAAGGGTATACTTACCGGCAAAGGTGCGTTTCGGGGGGAACCTGCCGCCGGCTCCGCGAGTCGGAGACCGGGGGAGGGAAACGCTTTCCCTCCCGTGAGCCACCATCGAACCGGACAGCCGGTGGAGAGGGCATCATGAGACTTGCAGCGAAGGGAATGGCGGCGTTGGCCCTGGGGTTGACGGCTCTTGCGGCACCGGCCTGGCTGATCGGGGGGAGGAGCCACTGCGAAGGCGAGACCTGCGGGGCGTCCGGCACCCGGTCGTACGTCTACCGCCTCGAATCCCCGGGCTTTCCGATGACGCAGTTCTCGGTGGGCACCCGGGACCTGGACCGGTTGAGCTACGGCAACGTCCTCGCGCCTCCAGGCTGGAGCTTCGCCGTCGAGGACGTGGGCCTCGCCTGCGCGGACGGGGCGTTCACCGCACACGAGAGCGTATCGCCGGGTCCGGGCGTCGATCCGACCTACGGACGCGCTCGCTGGTGGACGACCGATCCGGCGAACGCGGTGGAGTCCTTCACCTTCGGCTTCGATCACCGGTGGGAGCCGGGAGACGTCGGCTGGGAGCTGAAGACGCGACGCGAGGGGACGCCGCCCCAGATCTACTGGTTCACCGAGTCGTGGGACGCTCCGGTAGGCTCCGGCTCGGGTCCCCTGCACGGTCCCTGCACTCCCCGTGCGGACCACCTCGACCTCGCGGCCCAGGACCTCGTGCGCACCAGCGACGGGCAGCCCATCGACGTTTCCGGGTACTCCGTCCCGTCCTTCGCGCTCTGGGACGGCGACGACCTGCCGGACCTGATCGTCGGGGAAGGCGGGGGAAGCGGAGACGGCAAGGTCCGCGTCTATCCGAACATCGGCTCGGCGTGCAGCCCCGCGTTCCAGGACTGGTTCTACGCCCAGGCCGCCGGTGCCGATCTCGCGGTGCCCGCGAGCGGGTGCATGGGTTGTTTCCCGCGAGTCGTGTACTGGGACGACGACGCGCGCAAGGACCTCGTCGTGGGGCAGGCGAACGGGATGGTGACGGTGTTCCTCAACGTCAACACGGACGAGGTGCCGGAGTTCGACGCCGGCACGCCGCTGCAGGTGGGAGCACCCTGGGCAAAGGTGGACATCGACGTGGGCAACCGGGCCTGCTCCACGATCGCGGACTGGAATCGCGACGGCCGCAAGGACCTCGTCGTCGGCGCCTACGACGGCTTCATCCACGTCTTCCTGAACGAGGGCACCCACTTCGCCCCGGACTTCCGGGCCGAGGTCCGGGTGCAGAAGCAGAGCGGAGGGGACCTGGCGATCCCCGGCGCGCGCTCCAGCCCGGTGGTCCGCGACCTCACCGGCGACGGGATCGACGACATCCTCGCCGGGAACACGGGCGGAGAGCTCCTGCTCTTCAGCGGCCCCGACTTCGACACCTACGTCCAGGTCGAGGGGGGCGGCGTCCCGATCGACCTGCCCGGATCCGCGCGCTCCCGGCCCTTCGTGTGCGCGTGGCGCGACGACATGGCGCCCGACGTACTGATCGGGGCCGGGGACGGGCTCGTGTATCTCTACGAGGGAGTTCTCTGCGAGCTCGCCCTCGAGGTCGATCCGCGCTCCGCGGGCTCGGGCGAGACCGTCGAGTTCCGGGTGCACCACGGCCTGCCCGACGGCTTCGTGCTGCTGGTCCTGGTCGACCTCGACGGCGTGCCCTACCTCCAGGTCCTCGACGCGGGGACCTTCGGCGACGACCACGAGTGGTCGTGGTCCACCCAGGTACCTCCCGGCTTGAGCGGGATGGCGGCGACGTTCCAGGCCGCGGGCATCTCGATGTGCAGCTCGCTGGCCATCACCAACGAGGTGATGGTGATCTTCGAGTAGAGGCCGGCGGACGAGTCGCCCGCCGTCTTCGACGGACCGGGCCCCGGACCGTAGGATCTCGGTCGTCCGAGCTCAGAGGAGGTCCGTCATGATCGAGTGGCTCGTCGTCGCCGCCGGACTGGCGGCGGTCCCGTTCGAAGCGCAGGAAGAAACCGTCCCCCGGGAGGCCGCCGTGATCGAGGTGCCGTCGACTCGTATCTGGAGCGAGGCGCCGCACAGCGCCTTCGTCGATCTCGTCCGCTTCCGCGAGCGGTTCTACTGCGCGTTCCGTGAAGGCTCGGGGCACGTCCCCGGGGAGAAGGGCGCGGACGGGACGGTGCGGGTGATCGCGTCGTCCGACGGGGAGGAGTGGAGCTCCGTCGCGCACATCGTCGAGGAGGGGGTCGACCTGCGGGATCCGAAGCTGTCGGTCACACCCGACGGCCGGATCATGGTCGTGATGGGGGGATCGGTCTACGACGGCCGGACGTTCGTGCGCCGCCTGCCCCGCGCGTCGTTCTCGAACGAGGAAGGGACCGGGTTCTCCGCCGCCGACCCCCTGCGCATCGACCCGGCGATCGCGCGCTCCAACGACTGGCTGTGGCGAGTGACGTGGCACGAGGGCACGGCCTGGGGCGTCGTGTACCAGCCATCGGACGAGCAGTGGGGGCTGCAGCTCGTCAAGAGCCCCGACGGGATCGACTGGAAGCTCGTCACCACTCTCGCGCTGGACGGTCGCCCGAACGAGAGCACGATCCGGTTCCTGCCCGACGGGCGGATGGCGATGGTCGTGCGTCGCGAGGGCGCGGATCACCAGGGAGTGGTCGGCACCAGCGCCGCGCCGTTCACCGACTGGACGTGGCATTCGATCGGCCGGCGTCTGGGCGGACCGGACTTCATCGTGCTGCCCGACGGGGGCCTGATCCTCGGCACGCGCCACTACGGCGAGGACCGCACGTACTCGACGATCCTGGGTCGCTTGCAGCTCGACGGCACGTTCACCCACCTCGTGAACCTGCCGAGCGCGGGGGACACGAGCTACCCCGGCCTCGTCGTGCACGGCGAGCACCTGTGGACCGCGTACTACGCGAGCCACGAGGAGAAGACCGCGATCTACCTCGCGCGCGTGCCGTTGGCGCAGCTAGCGCTCGAACCCGGCGGGGACGGGCGGTAGGTCGTCGATCGGGCGGTTCGGGAGGCGAGGCCCGGCCTTCTCGTAGTCCCAGGGCTCGAAGCCGAGCGGGATCGCGGGGGTTCCCTTTTCCAGGCGGAAGTCCCCGTTCTCGGCGTCGTAGAACCGTGGATCGGTGACGATCGACTCGAGATCGTGCCCTCGTTGCTCGCGCCACTGCTCCAGCGTCAGATCGCCGGGGAAGCGGACGTCGGGAAAGCGCGGGTTCCAGTAGACGTTGCGATCGAGAACGAAGTTGTCGTCCCGCCAGTTGCTGCCGAGGAGCGGGCTCTCGTTCGTCCAGTACACGATGTTCTTCTCGAAGGTGAACGAGCGGTGCTCCTCGGTGCGCGTCCGCTGGAGCTGCTGGATGTTCGCCTCGACGAAGACGTTGTTCGCGATGACGTTGTCGCGGCCGTAGTGCTGGTGAAAACCGCCGGTCTTCGTGCGGTACACGAGGTTGTGCGTCATCTCGATGCCGGTGGAGCCCTCGTCGGTGTAGAGACCCCAGCCCCCGTAGTCGAAGGCGTCCACGTCCTGGATGACGTTGTGATGCACGCGGGTCCCCGGGGACACGCCGAGGGTGTACACCCCTGCCATGTCGGAGAGCACGCCCTGCCCGATGTTCGTGATGCGGTTGTAGGCGATCTCGTGGTGGTGAGAGCGGCTCGGCTCCGCATAGCCCCACGTCCACCCCACGCTGATTCCGGTGTAGTAGAAATCGTGAATGACGTTGTAGACGACTTTGCAGGACGCTGCGTGCCCGATCCATACCCCGACCGCGGCAGGATGGAGGCGACCGCCATGGGCCAGGTGGGAGCGGCGCACGATCACGTCCTCGACGGCGCTCTCCGGGTCGTCTGGATCGAAATCCTCGACCATCCACGAGTGGGCGCCGCCACCGGTCCCGACCTTGATCCCTCCCGCACCGAGGTCGGCCAGCAGGGCGCGGTCGACGTGGACGCCCCGACAGCCCGCGCCGAGGGCGATACCGTACTGGCCGGTATGCCGCACTCCGCATCGAGAGAAACCGACCGTGCGGGCGCCGACCGCCTCGATCGCCGCCCCCAGGTGAACCTCGGCCTGGGGAAAGGACTGTCCCTCGGGGGGGAGGTTCCACCCGGCGTGGGCGAAGTCGATGTTTTTGAAGTGGATGTGGTGGACGAAGCGGCGTTCTGCCACTTCGCCCTGTAGGCGCACGAGCGTGTCGATTCGCGGCGCGACCACCGTGACTTTCTCCGGCGCCTCCCCGGGGAGCGGAATGTACGTGAGCTCCCCCGTGGCACGGTCGAGGTACCACTCCCCAGGCTCGTTCAGAGCCTCGCGGACGTTGATCGCGAGATAACGGTTCCCCTTGCGGAAGGCGGCCCAGGGGCTCAACGTCCGCGTGGGACCCGTGAAGGACACGGTATTCCCTTCGGTATCGATGTCCGCGATCCGCATGCGTGACGCGCACCAGATGTGGAAGCCGAGGATCTCGACGTCCTCGAGGGCGTGCCAGCCCGGGTCGATGTCTCCCGAACGGAAGCCGAGGCGGTCGTGCCCTCGTTTCGCGTTCGCCTCGGTGGGGGGGATCTCCTCGGCCACCGTGAACCAGCCCACCTCCGGAAGGCGGGGGCGAAACCGTCGCTGGTCGTTCACCCAGAGCTGGCTGAAGTACCAGTCCCCGTCCCGCACCTCGGGGAGCACGACGCGCCACCGCCCGTCCTCGCCCACCTCCCAACCCTCGATGCGCCGCCCACCGGACAAGACAACCTGCCGGTTTTCGCGGGCGGATTCCCATTTCACCTGGCCGGCGCCGAAGCCGGAGTCCTCGGGGGTGAATACGAGAGGTCGGTCCAGCTCGTACAGGTCGTGGTGAAGCTCTACGTAGATGAGGAGTGTCGTCTTCGAGGTGTCGATATCCTCCCGGTCCGTCCGACGAAGTACCGCGCGCACTGCCTGCTGCGCGCGGTGGAGTGTGAGGAAGGGACCGTCCAGATTGTCGTCCGACGGCTGGGCGAGCGTGCCAGACCAACCGTCCTGGCCATCGGGCGAGACGTGGAAGACTGCCAGGGGATCCGGCGCCTGGGCGAGGGCCGGTCCGGTGATCGCGAAGAGGAGGGCGAGGATCGTCGGGAACGGACGTGACCGAGCCATGGGAACGAACCTTGGTTTCTGGTCGAGACCGGAGAGAGCCGTCTCAGGGATGCCCGATCGTCATCTCTACCGCGTCGGTCAGTCCGAACTTGACGGTGGAGGGATCACCAGACATATCGTGCATCAGGGCCTGCCCGTAGGCCGGAAGCCCCGCGAGGACGATGTCGTCGGGGATCGGGACCGAGAACTCGACGGGCGTGCCCGCGCCGGTCCACGGACCTCCGATCAGGACCAGGCCGGGATCGGGAGGCGCGACGCTGATGAGCAGCTCGCCGGCCGCCCCCGGAGCGCTCATGCCGAAACCGTTCAGCACGGTGCCGCACGGGTAGTGGGGATCGGGGGCGAGCGAGAAGAACAGGTACGCGAACGCGCCCGCGTTCTGGGTGCCGAGCGGGTTGTCGACTCCGAGGTCCACGGCGCGGCCCAGGACGGGCAGGCCGTCGAGGATCACCATGCTGTCGGCGGGGTTGACGTCGCACCCGTAGGTGGCGATCGTCGGGTAGAACTCGTACTGCAGGGCGATCGTCTCGATCGAGGAGGAGCCGCCGGTCCCCGTCACCTGGAAGGTGAGCGAGTCACCGCCGCTCGCCCCGGGATCGGGCGAGTACACGCGATAGGGGCCCGTGCCGCCGGAGAGCAGCGTTGCCTGGCCGGGCGGAGTGACGACCGTGTACGTGACGCCGGCCGGATCCTCGTCGTATGCCGCAGGCAGCTCCACCGCGAACGCATGCTCGGCCAGGACGTCCTTCGAGTACCCGAAGGCCGCCGGCGGCGCGTTGACCGGCGTTCCCGGGGAGTAGGTGATGGAGAGGTCCACCGGGGCGCTGCGGGCCTCGGTGCCGTCGGTGAAGCTCGCCTCGGCCTGCACGCGGACCGGGCCCGCGCCGAGGTTCTGTCCGAAGACCTGCAGGACGCCCGAGGAGCTCGTCGAGGAGGCGACGACGCGGCCGTTGTGGACGAGGCGGACCTCGGCGACCGTGCCTCCCGCCGCGGAGAACGAGAAGTCGAAGGCCTGGGCGAGGTCGCCGGTGGTCGGATTCGCACCGAGGGTCACGCTGCGGCCGAGGTTGTCCACCTCGAGCTGGCCGATCCAGCGACCCGTGTTCCGCGTGAGGGCGTCGTCGAAGGCGAGCACGCGCATCTCGTGCCAGCCGTCCGCGATCCAGGTCGTGTCGAAGAGGAAGCTCTCCCCCGGATCGGCCCAGCGGGCGTGCACACCGTCGATCACGAGCTCGAGCCCCGCGATCTGCGCGCCGGGCTCCGTGGCCGAGGCGGTCGCGTCGATCTGCACGACGCCGCTCACCGGAGCAGTCGGCGGGCTCGGCACGTGCACGTCGGGGAAGTACGTGTACGGCGAGGTGAGCGGGTCGCCGAGCAGCAGGCTCTGGAACGGAGCGTAGGCCATCTTGCGGAGCCACGCCTCGCCCAGCGACATGCCCTTGTAGTAGATCAGGTGGAACTCGGCGTGGATGAACTTGCCCGGGTAGTTGCACGGTTCCTCGACCGTGCCGCTCGTCCCGCTCGCGCCCTTGGAGATCCAGCGGGACATCTTCGTCTGCGACGAGGACGAGAAGTTGCCGGCGTAGCTGGTGAGGTGGTCGGCGAAGGAGCCGTCGATCAGGGTCATGTCCGCGCCGTCGATGTCCAGGGTCGCGCGGCCGGTCATGATCCCCGCGCAGTCGTGCTGGCCGATCGGCAGGTCGGCGTAGAGGTGCTGCGCCTGGCCCCCCTCGGCGACGATCGCGGCGGCGGTGGCGGTGTAGTAGCCGTCGCGAGGCCCGCTGCGCGCCGGATCGGTGGTCTCCATGAAGTAGAACGTCCCCGTGGGGAACGTTCCGTCGACGGCCACGCCGCGGTCGATCATGGCCAACACCTCGGCGAGCGTGTTCCCGAGGTTCCCGGTGTAGCCGAGCATGGCCCCGATGAAGTACTGCTTCGCGCCGGGGGCGTCGCTCGGATTGCCCTGCTGCCACCGGATGTTCGAGTCGAAGTAGATCTCGTCCTCGTTCACACTGCTGAAGTGGTTTCGCGACGCGGCGCCCATGCCTCCGAGGATCTGGTCCGCGATGAGGGCGAGGGTGTAGCCCGAGGAGATCGAGATCCGCTGGGGTGTGTAGCAGGGATCCGTGATCAGGCCCGGGGCGTGGATGTAGAAGTTGCCGCCGGGAGGCAATACCACGAAGTCGATCCGGTCGCGGATGCGGGCGTTGGCGAGCCGGCCCGTGAGCGCGGGGACGTTGACCGCCGCGAACTCGGGGTAGTTCGTGGCGTCGGGATCGATGTAGAGGAAGTTGACGTCCGGGATCCCGCGCGCGGCCTTGTAGTAGTTGGCGACGTACATCGACTCGGGGTTGGCCGGATCGACGACGAGCAGCGCATTGTCGCCGATTCCGTTCGCGAGGACGGGCGCGGCGAGGAGCGGCAGGGCGAGGAGCGGCGAGAGGCGACGGAGCGCGCAGACGAGGGACTTGTTCACGGGATCCTCCGGTGGCGGCGGTGACGAGCGCACCCCCATCCTACGCGATTCGTCCGAGGGCGGGGGGACCGGCTCGACGCCGCTCAGCCCTTCGTGGTCGCACCCTGGATTCGCCCGCGTCCCCAGACCAGGAAGTACCGGAAGGACGACGGAGCGTGGCTCGAGATCACCGACCCGATCACCGCCGCGCCCAGCACCCAGACCGCGGCGGGCCCGAGGTAGGGTGTGACGGCGAGCAGCACGAGCTTGAGCAGCACGACGATTCCTCGGAGCTGGAGCAGGAAGGCCGCGGTCTCGAAGAGGTCGATGGAGAGGAGCAGGATCCCGGAGAGCAGCGCGGCGAGGAACCACGGCTGGCGGACGTCGTCGTCGACGGCGAACACGAGGGTTCCCATGTAGACGCCTGCGCAGAGGACGTGCAGTCCGCGCAGTCCGATCTTGACCCACCGCTGTCCCGGGAAGTTCCGGGGAGTGGCGGGGAACAGGAAGGCGGGGGCCGCCGGCCCCGTCGTGCATCTGGGTTTCGCCAAGGCTCCGACTCGTGGAAGGGGCGGGAAGCCTACCCGGGCCCGCCGCCGGTCACCAGCCCGGGGCGGGGCTTTGCCTGACCCGGGGGAGATCTCAGCGCTTCAGCTCCCACGCCGCGACGCGGTTCGCGCTGAACGTGGGGGCGATCAGCATGCTCTCGCCGCGCACGAGCTCGAAGTCGGCGACGTTCCAGCCGAGGCCGCTGGGGTCGAGGACCTCGACGATCTCGCCCGCGGGCGTGATCCGGTAGGTGGGGCCCTCCCAGTGCGAGGCGACGACGTTGCCGTCCGCGTCGGCGCGGATCCCGTCCACCACCCCCGCCCCGATCGAAGCGATCGTGCGCACGCGGCGGGTGGCCAGCTCCACGGCCCGGATCGTGCCGTCGTCGGTGTTCCCGACGAGGAGCTCGTTGCCGTGGACGTAGAGCCCATTCACGCGACTGAAGCCGGGATCGTCGAGCCACGGCTCGACCTTCCCGTCCGCGAGCCGGTAGAGGACCACCGTGTTGTCGGGCGTGGTCGGGAAGGAATCCGAGACGTAGACGATCCCCTCCCCGTCACAGGCGACGTCGTTGATGAAAACCGAGGCGGGGATCGGATGGCGGCGGGCGATCGTCCCGGAGGGGACGTCGATCTCGACGAGGTTGCCGCGCTCGGCCACGTAGAGGCGATCCCCGTGCAGCGCCATCCCGCAGGGTCCGGTGAGCCCGGTGATCCACTTCAGCTCCTCGATCTCGCCCGCGAGGTTCAGGCGGGAGACGAATCCCGAGGGCTCGGACCGCGTCGCGAAGGCGCGGTCGAAGCTCGTCACGTAGAGCACGTCCCGCGCCTCGTCGTACTGCACGGACTCGGGGGTGAGGAAGACCGGCTCGGTCTCCCACAGGAGCTCGGCCATCCCGTGGTCGACGACGGGCGCGGCGAGGATCCGATCCGCGCGGAAGGTGAATCCCCAGCCGCCGAAGGTCTCGGTGAGGATCAGGAAGATCTCGTTCAGGCCCTCCTCGAGGTCGAGGTAGATCGCGTCGTGCAGTCCGACGACGCCGACGAAGGAGAGGTCGCGGCTGCGGTAGGCGGCGTCGCCCGAGAAGACGGGCCGGCTGTTGTGGAAGATGGTGACCTCGTCGCTGTAGCCGAACGAGAGCTTGACGCGCTGGCGGACGTCCGAGCGAAGGATGGTGCGGGCGAAGACGCAGTCGGGGCCCTGGCCGCTGCGAGGCACGGCGCGGGAGACGCTCACGATTCCGTCGGGCTCGGGCTCGATCGACTCCCACTGGGTGGCGAACAGAGTGAAGAAGCTCGGGTACGCGCCGGTGTCGACCATGGCCGCGGGGAAGCGCGGGGAGATCTCCCAGTCGGTGAGATGCTCGGGCGGGAGCTCGACCGCCAGCGGCTCGGGGAACTCGAGCGCGTCGTCCTCCCAGTAGCGGAACTCCGAGACGAACGCGGTGCCGTCCGCGGGAGTGAGGATCCCCACCGTCCCCCGGCTCACGCCGTGCCGCAGGGAGTGGATCTCGAGGGCGGGCTCGAACTCGTCGTTGAGGAACACCATCGCCTGCGAGCCTCCGAACTCCACCCGCACGCGGATCCACCGATCGTCGGGGAGCTCGGCGGCGGCGGTGAAACCCTCCCCGTGACAGAGTTGCCAGGGGGCCGCGCCGTGGAAGACCGGCACGTACTGCAGGGCGTCCGGATACAGGCCGGCGCGATGGGGGCGCAGGTAGAAGCGCTCGTAGTCCCGCTCGCTCTGCACGCGGAACACGATGCCCGGGTAGGAGCGCCGTCCGTCCATCGCGACGTCGAACTGGACGACTCCGTCTCGCAGGTCGACGTCCTTCAGGAAGGCGGTGCCCGCGAAGCTCGGGCGGCCGAGGTGCTCGACGACGCCGCCGGCCTTGACGTCCCAGCGGTCGGAGTCGAGCTCGACGACGTCGCCCTGGGCGAAGGCGGGAAGACCGGTGAGACCGAGGACGGAGAGGGTGGCGAGGACTCGAAGGTGGCTGCTCTTCACGGCTGGCTCCGGGAAGGGGGGAACGAGGGAGGGCGCGCTTCCGTCACGAGGCGCGAGGTGGGTCATTTTCGGATCCGGTAGCGATAGCGATAAGCCTCGCGAAACCCGAGCTTGTCGTATACACGCCGCGCGGGCGTGTTCGCCTCGACCACCTGAAGGTACGCGTGTGTCGCCCCCTCCGCGCGAGCCAGGGCGAGGAGTCCGAAGGTGAGGCGGGTTCCCAGGCCGCGGCTTCGCAGGCCCGGGTCGGTCACGAGGTCGAAGAGGCCGCAGAGCTCGCCGTCGGTCACGGTCATGCCGCACGCGGCGATCCGATCCTCGTCCTCGAGCACGACCAGTCGCCGCCCCCGCGGGATCGCCTCGAGGATGCGGCGGTGGGGCTCGCGGTGGTCCGCGGCCTCGGGGCCCGTGAAGGCCCCGAAGCGATCCAGCCACTCGTCGGGGGCCACCTCGCGCAGGGGGGGATCGGCGGTAGCCTCCGCGCCGAAGAGCTCGAGAGTGAGAACGAGGGTCGGATCCACCTCCACGTAGCCGCGGTCTGCGAGCTCCCGTTCGAGCAGCTCGTGGTCCTCGAGGCTCGGCAGGCGGAAGATCGGGGGCAGCTCCGCCTCCCCGTAGATCCGCTCGCAGCGCTCGATCTTCGGGGTGGGCTCCTCGCGCGAGGGGAGCAGCGGAGTCACCGAGTTGGCGCGCTTCGTGTAGCCCTCCGACCACCGCACGATCCAGCCGTCGAGCACGATGCCGTTCAGGGCCGGCCAGGCGGCGAGCGAGGCGTCCTCGATGCGGCGAGCGAGGTCGCTCATCGTCCGGCGAGCTCCTCCGCGGCGATCGCCGCGAAGTCCTGGAGGAGGAGGTGCACCGAGGGGTGACCGAGGGCGCGCATGTCGTCGGTGTTGAGCTGCACCGCCGCGGCGAAGCCGTGCTCCGGAAAGTACCCCATGGACGTGAGGTACCCCGGGAAGAACCCGTCGTGGCCGTGCATGGGGCCCGCCGTCGTCTCGTGCAGGATGGTGCCGAAACCGTATCGCCCACGGGAGGGGCCCGGGCCGCGACTCATCTCCACCCCGTCCAGCATCTCGTCGAGGTACTCGCCCTCGAACGCCTTCCCCGTGTAGAGAATGCGCGCCCAGCGCGCGAGGTCGAGGGGGGTGGAGGCGAAGCCGCCGCCGCACCACTCGAACTGGGGATTGAACGTGAACCGGTCGTCCTCGCGCGCCCGTTCCGGGAATCCGAGGGAGCGTCCCATCACGACGTACCCCTGCGCGACCTCGGGGATGTCCTTGCGATCGGTGGGAATCGTGCGGGTCAGCTCGAGGGGGACGAGGAAGTGATCGCGGACCTGGTCGTAGAACGCCTCGTCGGTGGCGCGCTCGAGGATCATCCCCACGATCAGGTAGTTCGTGTCGGCGTAGGACCAGCCCTCGCCGGCCGGGAAGTGCGGCTCGTTGTCGAGGACGTACGCGACGAGCTCCTCCGGTTTCCAGGTCCGCTCGAGGTCCTGGGCCAGCACCTCGATGAACTCGCGCTGGGAGTAGTACTCGGGGATGCCGCAGGTGTGGTTGAGCAGGTTGCGCACGGTGAGGTCGTCGGCGTTGGGCAGGCGCTCGAACCACACCTCCTCGCCCAGCCACTTCGCGGCAGGGTCGTCGAGGGAGAGCTTGCCGAGGTGCACGGCTCGGAGGACCGCGGCGGCGACGAAGGTCTTGCCCGTGCTCCCCGCGGGAAGCCGGTCGGTGGGCTTCATCGCCGCCTCCGTCTCCCGGCAGGAGTGGCCCGCGACGACGGTCACCTCCGCGCCGTCGGGCAACACGAACGCGAGCGAGGCTCCGGGCAGGTTCGCGCGCTCGATGGCCTCGCTCAGCGCCGCGTGGGCGCGCTCGCGGATGCGATCGGCGACGCCGGGCCGCTCGTCCTGCGGGACGGACGCGATGCGCGCGGCCAGGAGGAGGGGGACGAAGAGGAGGAGAGCGCGCAGCGCGGCGCGACGGCTCGGACGTGGCTCCATGGGCGGACCTCGGGAAGGGGGCGGAAGACCACCGCACCATACGTCCTTCCGCGCGACTCGTCGCGAGGGGCGAGCCGCGGGTGCGTTCGAGGTCAGTAACCCGTGCGCAGGTCGAACCCGTTGAGGAGCTCGGGCCCGCCGCCGAAGATGACCGCCTGGGTGTACGTCCAGAGGCCGACGAGGGTGGGATCGGCGGGGACGGCGACCGAGTGGTACGCGACCGCTCCGCCAGAGTAGGCCCCGCTCGTGAACGCCCACGTCGAGCTCAGGTCAACCAAGAGCTCGCCGAAGGGGGTCCCGGTGGGGGCGAGGGGCGCGGAGTATCCGACGATCGCGGTCTGGCCCGCTCCCGCGTGGAACGAGCCGTTCACCTCCGCCGTCCAGGTGGTGCCGAGGATCGGCAGGCTGCTGGTGTGGTAGTGGAGCCCGTTCGCTCCCGTGCCCTCGTTCACCACCGCGCTGGCCTTGGAGTCGATGGCCAGGATCGCCGCCTGCAGGTCGAGGTACGGACCGATGTGTCCGCCGCTGCCCTGGGCGATCCCCGTGTCCATCAGGACCTGGCGCATCTCCGTGCAGGAGAGGGGCCTGCGGAGAGTCTCGATCGCCGCCTGCTGCAGGACGGTGACGGAGGGCGCGGTCAGCCCCGAGGCGGAGCTCGTCCCGCTGAAGTAGCTCGTGTAGCGTTGGTCCTTGTCGCCTCCATACGCCGCGAAGTCGCCGTAGCCGAGCGTGAACACGGACTCGCCCCACGCGTGCACGTTCACGCGGCTTCCGTAGGTGCTGAAGTAGAGCTTGTCGTGGTTCGTGTTCGCGGTGCCCGCTCCGACGATGATCGCGCCGCTGTCGCCGAGGGCGCGGTAGGAGGAGTACGCTCCGCTGTCGAGGTTCTGGTTGCCGTTGCCCGCCGCGCCGACGACCACGACGCCGGCGTCCGTGCCCGCCATGCACACGGCGTGGACGCTCGGGTCGAGCTCGGCCGGTCCGTAACCGCCCCCGCCGCCGGTCGTCTGCATCTCGAGCAGGACGACGTCGCCGACGCCGGAATCCGCGATCGCGTTCGTGATGCAGGTGAGCCGCCGATGCCCCTCCTCGACCGTCCACTCGGGGTACGTGTAGACCGTGGAGTCGGAGGCGATCCCGCTGATCCCGTACGCGTTGTCCACGCCGTTCGATCCGCCGACGACCGCGGTGCCGTGGGAGTCCCACCCGGCGGAGTAGACGCCGGGGTCGATGGTCTGGCCGGGCTCGAGGTGGAGGTCGATGTCGTTCAGGTCCTCGTGGTCGGGGTTCCACCCGTATTCGCAGTCCGAAAGCCGCACGCCCGTCCCCCGGTAGCCCCGGGAGTGCGCGTAGGCGGCGTCGAGGCCGGGATCCGGCGGAACGTAGGTCTGGTGCGAGGTGAGATCCGGAGTGGTCGGAGGGATGTCTCCCGGCGGGGGAGCCCCGAGGGTCTGGATGTACGCGTACTCCACCTCGTCGAGGTCCTGAAGAGCCTGGCCGATCGCCTCGAGCTCCCGGAGATCGACCGCGCCGGTGTGCACGATCATCATCCCCGCGAGATCGGGCTGCGCGCGGCCCGAGCGACGCTCCGCGCGCTGCTCGAGCTCGCGCAGGACGTCCTCGCGCTGGCGGATCAGGGGCGAGAAGCGCAGCCCCTCGTCCCGGGCGATCGCGCGCGCCGCCGCGAGGCTCGTCCCCGTGCGCGACACCGGCATCCCGCTCGCGTCGACGCGGGCGAGCACGGTGTCGGCGAACTTGACCGTCAGCCGGCGCAGGCCGCCCCCGGCGTGCTCGGCCGCGGCCTCCGGCGAGAGGAGCGCGGCGCGCACGGGGTCCGGGGGGGCGGGCGCGCGCGGGACGAGCTGCGGGGCGTCGCCCGAGGAGGCGGCGGAGGCGAGGAGGAACGGAAGGGCGAGGAGGACGGACAGGGTGCGCTCGTGCATGGGGGCTCCGGATTGGACGACTGGGGTTCCTCCAGTCTACGACCCGGCAGCGATCCGCGGGGCCGGCGAATGCGCCTCCCGGAGAGGGGCGACCGCGTGTGCCTCGCGTAACGCGGAAGGAGTCGACGGTGGGCGCCGGGCCGGGGGAGCTCGCGAAGAGAGACGCCGGTCGACGCGGTCGGGGGATTCCCGTCTCCCGGCACGGCGCTCGCCAGCGTGGGGACCGGTCCACCGTCCACCGGGTCCCGCTCACCGAGAACCTTGCCTGCCGCGATCCGTCGAGCCCCCTCTCGATGGATCCGGATTACCATGAGGAGATCCATGAAGAAAGCCATGCTGTGCGGCCTCTGTGCCATCCTCGGCCTCGCCTCGACGATCGGGGCCCGACAGGCCCAGGGCCCGCGTTCCCCCTCGCTCCATCGCGCCCCCGCCGATCCGTGGCAGTGGGTCGAGGAGACGAAGCTCGTGGCGAGCGGCCGGGAGCCGGGCGACTGGTTCGGCAAGGCCGCGGCCCTCGACGGAGACACGGCCCTGATCGGCGCCCCCGGCGAGGACGACGCCGGAATCTCCGCGGGCCGCGCCTACGTGTTCGCGCGGGCGGGCACCGCCTGGGGTCCGCAGCAGGAGCTCCTGGGGAGCGACACGGTGCTAGGAGACTCCTTCGGGGCCGGCGTTGCGCTCGACGGCGACACCGCCCTGGTCGGCGCGCCCTGGAAGCGGAACGGCGGGACCTTGGGCGCGGGAGCCGTCTACGTGTTCGTGCGCTCGGGCACGATCTGGACCCAGCAGGCGCGGCTGCGCGCGAGCGACGGGGACGCGGCCGCCTTCGGCGACTCGGTGGCCCTTGACGGCGACACGGCGCTCGTCGGAGCCGCGGGAGAGAACCCGGGGACGAACGTGGGCTCGGCCTACGTCTTCATCCGCACCGGCACGACCTGGAGCGAGCAGGCGCGCCTGCTCGCGAGCGACGGCCAGTCCTACGACCTGTTCGGCATTTCGGTGGCTCTCGAGGGAGACACGGCCCTGATCGGGACCGTCGCGGGCAGCGCCCCGGGCGCCCCGGACGCCGGCGCGGCCTACGTGTTCACGCGCACCGGGAGTATTTGGGCCGAGCGCACGAAGCTCGTCGCGAACGATGCGAGCGACTGGGATGGATTCGGCGCCTCCGTCGCCCTCTCCGGAACCACCGCGCTGCTGGGCGCGGGCGGCGACGACCCCGCGGGGATCCTGTCCGGCTCGTCCTACGTCTTCGTGGGCGCGGGCTCGAGCTGGAGCCAGCAGGCCAAGCTCGTCGCCGCGGACGCGGAGCCCTTCGACGGTTTCCATCAGGTCGTCGGCCTGGAGGGCGACACCGCGGTGATCGGAGTGGCGGAGAACGACCAGTCCAATCCGGGTCCGGGATCGGCGTACGTTTTCGTCCGCACCGGCACGACCTGGACCGAGCAGGCGAAGCTGAATGCCGCGGACGGCGAGGTCTACGACGCGTTCGGCTGGTCGGTGTCGGTGAGCAGCGATTCGATCCTGGTCGGCGCGGGCATCGACGACACGGGCGCCGGATCGGCCTACGTGTTCCGCTGGACGGCGCTGGCCGCAGCGACCTTCCGCAACGACGCGGGCGGCACGAATCCCACCGGATACCTCGCCGGTCCTCCGGTGATGGGAGCCGACTGGATCGCCACCGTCGACAACACCGGTACCACGAGCTTCGTGGCGGGAGTGATGGGGTTCGTGCAACCCCTCGAGCTGTTCCTGCCTCACGCGGGCGGCTACCTCCTCGTCGATCCGACGGATCCCGCGGGCGAGCTGCTCGGCCTGCCTCCCGCGTACGGCTACGGCGCGGTCGAGTTCCGCGTTCCGATTCCGATGGACGCGTCTCTTTGCGGATTCGGACTCGCGACGCAGGGCGCGGGTCTCGGCGGCGCGGACGGAGTGAAGCTTCACAACGCCTACGACCTGTTCGTGGGCATGTGATCGAGGCGAGCCGCGCCGGGGGCCACGGCGGTCCTCGGCGCGGCGTGCGCGCTCCAGAAGTCGCGCAGGGGCAGCACCGGCTCGTCGTGGATCAGCTCCTCGGGGCGATGCCGGTACCAGGACCGGGGGAGACACTCGAGGTAGGGAGGGGTGGCGAACCGCTGGCCGAGCAGGACGATGGTCCCGCGATCGGTGGGGCGCCGGTGGACGCGGCCCGCGGCCTGGACGACGCGCTGCATGCCGGGATAGAGCATCGCGCGGGCAAAACCCTCGCCGGTGGTCGTCTCGAAGTGGTGACGCATGCAGGCGCGCTCGAAGCCGACGGGGGGCAGGCACGGACCGACGACCATCGCCCCGACGAGCGCCGCGCCGGGCAGGTCGATTCCCTCGCCGAACGAGCCCCCGGTCACGGCGAGGAGCAGGGTCGGCTCGTCCCCCTCGCGCAGCGCGTCGAGGATTCGTCGGCTCTCCGAGAGGGGCTGGCGCGGCGATTGACACAGCACGCGCGTCCCGCGAGTGCGAAGGCGCGAGCGCACCTCCTCGAGGAAGGCGAAGCTGGGGAAGAACGCCGCGTGGTGACCGGGCCGCACCTCGGAGTAGAGCACGATGCGACGGGCGATGGCCGCGTAGTGTCGCTGCCGCTCACGATACGTCGTGTCCACCCCGGGATCGATCACGACGCAGCGGTTCTCGGGCGGGAAGGGCGAGGGCAGGGATCGCTCGAGCGGATCGAGCGGGCCGAGGCCGAGCACGTCCGCGTGGTACGACAGGGGCCGGAGCGTGGCGCTCACCGCCACGGTGCCCCGCATCCTGCGGTGGCGCTCGTGCAGGCGGCGGGCGGGATCGACGCACAGCACGCCCACTCCGTTCGTGTCGGCCCAGGCGATCAGCTCCGGCTCGCCCGCGCCGACGAGATCGCGCATCCGCATCAGGTCCCGCAGGAGGCCGAGGTACGGATCGTCGGGCGAGGCCGGCCGGTCGGATGTCGCGTGGAGGACGGCGAGCCGCGCGGCCTCCGCCGCCAGCTCGTCCCACGCCTCGGCGCGGTCGGGGAGCGGGCGGCGTCCGTGGAAGCCGGAGGGGTGCTCCATCTCCGCCTCCGCCCCGAGGTCGTCCAGGAACGCCGCGACTCGCGTCAGGAATCGTGACGCGCCCGGCGGCGCAAGGGGGCGGGCCTCGACGACGCGGGCGCGGGGGAGCTCGAGCGAGTGGTGCGCGCGCGCGCGATCGAAGAGGTTGTGGGCCTCGTCGACGATCGCTACGACCTCGCGCCCGTTGCGCTCGAGGGTGGTGCCCGGACCATAGAGGTAGTTGTAGTCGGCGATCACGAGGTCGACCGTACCGGCGAGGGTCATGGTCAGGACGTAGGGACAGAGCTCGTGCTCCTCACCGGCCGCCCGCGCGGTCTCCGGGGCGACGTGGCGGTTCGCCTCGAGCAGCTCCGCGACGACGCGGTCGACCGCGCCCCGGGCAACGCCGCGCGCGAGGAGGGCGCAGCGATCGGGGTGGCAGAGCAGCGTCCCCGTCGGGCAGAGGCGCGCCTTGGCGCGCAGCGTGCAGGCGCGCAAGGGCTCCGCGTGGAGGTCGAGGAAGGTGCGCGCCGCGACCTCCTGCTGCGACGTCTTCGCGGTCAGGAACCAGAGCGACGCGTCGCTCGTCAGCGCGTGGCGCAGCGCGGGCAGGAGGACGCTGACCGTCTTGCCCGTCCCCGTGGGGGCCATGGCCAGCACCGGGCGTCCGGCCTCGAGCCCCTCGGCCACCGCCGCCTCCAGCTCGTCCTGCCCCGACCGGCGCGCGGGGTAGGGAAAGGCCAGGCGCCCGGTCGCGTCCTCGCGTCGTCTCCGCCGCTCCTCGGCGCGGCGCGCGTCGGCGAGCACGCGACGCACGAGCGCGTCCAGCTCGCGCCGGCCTCGCGCCGGATCGCACGGGATCTCGACGATCCGACGCGTCCCGTCGAGGGGAGAGACCAGCACCAGCCGGCCGCGCACCTCGCGCGCGGGCTCGGCCGCGGCCAGGCACAGGGCGTAAAGGCGGAGCTGGCGGCGGTGGGACGGCCGCACCTCGGACGAGGACTTGATCTCCTCGACGACCAGAGCCCCGTCGGCCGCGCGCCGCACGCCGTCTGCGCGGCCGTGCAGGCGGACGGCAAAGCCGGCGGTCTCGTGGAGGAGGGACAGCGACGTCTCGGCCTCGAACGACGGATCGTCGCGCCGCGCCTCCTCCTGGTACTCGCGGTGAACGCGGGCCCCGTGCGCCGCCCGGGCCTCGGCGAACCACCCGCCGGGACGCGGGGGGCCGGGGGGCCACTCGGCGAGCTCCCGCACCGGGGCGTCGACCTCACGCGCTTCGAGATCGACGCGGAGCATCGAGGGGCCTCACCGTGACGTTCATGCTCGCCGGGACCACCGCGCGCACCGCGTCGGCCCGGAGGGCGCGGGACAGGCTCGACCCCGGGACGTCGATCCGCACCACGGCCTCGGGATCGAGGACGCCGAGGCGCTGCAGTAAGCGCTCGCGCACCTGGTTCTCGCGCAGCCCGCGCGTGTCGAGGTGCACCACCTCCATCGGCCGCGTGGGCAGGGGCACGAAGGCGTGGTCGACGAGGCGGTCCGCGGCGATCGTGAGGAGCACGTACCCCTTCGACTCGTCGCGCTCCGCGAAGGACGTGCGCTCGATCGCTCCCGGGTAGAGCACCGGCGGCGCCCACCCCTCGTCGAGCACCTGGGCGCGGTGGATGTGCCCCGCGAGCACGGCGGCGAAGACCGCGGGAACCTGGCGGCGCGAGATGACGTCCTCGCCCGCGCGGAACGTGTAGTCCTGCACGCCGACCGTCGCTCCCGCGAATGCCTGGTGCACGCAGAGTAGCCGCGCGTCGGCGTCGTGCTCGTGCCAGCCGGTTCGCTCGAGGAGATCGGGGAGCGAGTCCTCGCCGACCCGGCGCGCGAAGGGGAAGCCCGACAGCGCGACGCGCAGCCCTCCCGCGCGCAGGACGAAGGTGCGCGGGCGGTCGAAGACGTGGACGAGCGGGTGGCTCAGAAGCAGCGGGTGGGGGAGGCGCGCGCGCTCGTGATTGCCGGGCACGACGAGGACGGGGACGCCGCGATCCGCGAGCTCGACGAGACGGGCGTACGCCCGCTGGGCGAGGGCGGCGGACACGCGGCTGCGGAAGAGCAGGTCGCCGCCGTGGACCACGAGGTCCACCTTCCCCTCGCGGGCGGGGGCCAGGGCCCGGTCGTAGGCGTCGAAGAAGTCCGGGCCCCGGCGACGACGGTCCACGCGCGGGCGCCGCGGATCGTCGAAGCCGAGGTGCGTGTCGGCCAAAAGGAGGATGCGCGCGCGGCCCACGGCTCAGACTCCTCCGAGGCGACGGGCGAGCGCCGCGCGATCCAGGGCGGGACCGGGCCCGAGGCGCAGCTCGAGCTCGGCCTCCTCCGCGACGAGGCGGCGCAGCTCGGTGGTGAGGACGCGCAGGCGGTCGTAGACCGCGGCGTCGAAGCAACGGCGTCGTTCGCGGGCCGGACGCGTCGCGCCCCGGGGCACGGGCGCCCGCGCCCCGGGGGCGGGGGCGGTCACGATCCGACCGCGCTCGAGGCGGAGCAGGTGCGCGTCGCCGGAGCGGGGCCGCCACCACAGGCTCGACTCGCACAGCCGCTCGAACCAGTGCGCGCGCCGCACGAGCTGCGCGCACCGGCCGAGGGCGAGCGCGAACCAGCGCGCGACGTCCTGCGGATCGCGGGGGCGCTCGTCGGCGTCGTCGGAGCCCGGCGCGTCGTCGTCCGTGTCGGGCTCGCGCGCCTCCGCCAGGTGCTCGCGCCAGAGCCGTCCCCCGACCCGCAGGAGCTCGGGCGCGGTCACCTCGGTCCGCCCGGTCCATCCTACGCGCACGCGGAAGAGCCCAAAGCCCTCGCGCAGGCCAGTCGGATCGAGGCGCCGCCGGTCGAGGCGCCCGTTCTCGGCGGGCACGGGCGCGCCCATGCCCAGGGCCGCCAGCCAGACGTCGCTCGTCGCCGGCTTCTCGCCCGCGAGCAGGCGACGCAGCGCGGGCAGGGCGGCGAGCGAGTCGCGCCGGGGCAGGGGGCCGACGCGGTGTCCGTCGTCGGCGGCGGGGCCGACAAGGGCGAGGTCGGGGCTCGCGAAGAACGCCGCCGGCTCGCGCGCGCGCAGGGCGACGTTGTAGGGAGGAGCATGCTCCTTGATCGCGTCCGCCTCGCGCACGGCCGCCTCGAGGCGCGAGGCGCAGGGGGTGACGTCGACTCCCCAGACCTGGGTCAGCATCTCGAGCGTGCGGTCCCCGCCCGGCCGGCGGTGGCGGTGCTGGAAGTAGGAGTTGACGCGGCGGCGCAGGGAGGTGGCCTTGCCGACGTAGAGCACCTCCCCGCCGCGGCCCTGCAGGCGGTAGACGCCCGGCGCGTCGGGCAGGCCGAGCCGCCGCTCTCGGGGCAGCGAGAACTCCCGGCCCCCGCGCCGCGCCGGCTCCTGCTCGCAAAACCAGCGGCGGAGGTCGGACAGGGTCGCGACGCCGAGCTCGCCGAGTCGCCCCGCGAGCTCGCACCACACCGCCACGGTGGCCCGGACGTGGCCCGCCGCGCGCTTGCGCACGTCCATGACGTGGCCCAGGTGGCCCGCTACCGCCCGCAGCCCTCGTCGGGGCAACCCGGGGAGGAGGCGGCAGGCGATCTCGTGCGTGCAGAGCAGCTCGAGCGAGCCGCCGTCCCGCGCCGCGTCCGCCGGGGCGGCCCGGAGGCCCCAGTCGTCGAGGAAGGCCCGCTCGAACCGCGCGAAGTGGGCCACCCCGAGCGCGGCCTCTCCCGGGGAGCGCGCCGCGAGCTCCCGCACCTGCTCGACCAGCCGGCGCCGGACCTGCTCGCGGGGAAGGGCGCGGGCGAGGACGCGTCCGGAGACGCCCGTCAGGGCCGCGATCTTGCGGGGAAGGCTCTGGCCCCGCGGCAGGCGGACCAGGTGGGAGGTGATCCCCGGATCCGCGCGCCACGCCCCGTCCGCCGCCCGTCCCCGGCTCCACGCGATTTCGAGCACGCTGCCCTTCGCGGGGGAGGAACCGGTGGTCTGGCAGTCGAGCACGAGGACCTCGAGTTCACTCAGGGCGAGAGGGGAGCTCGGGGCGTCGGGGATCGAGGGGCGGCGTGGCGCGGACAGGGCGGGCCTCCGGCGGCGAGGAGGTTCGGGGTTTGTTCGGGTATCCTACGGCGCCCGTTCTCCCTGTCAAGGAGTCACGTCGGGGAAGGCGGCGAGTATCATCTCTCCGGCCGCTCGCCCCACCGCGACCAATGACCCCCGATCTCGACAGCCTCCGTATCGACCGGGACGCGGAGCCGCGGGTTTCCTCCGGGTCCGCCCGACCGTGGATGCTCGTGAGCCTCCTGCTCCTGGTCCTGCTCGTCCTGAGCGTCGTGTTCCCGCCGCACTGTCCGGGGGAGACCGCCGAGTTCGAACCGGAGCCCTCTGCGCTGACGGAACCGGACGCGGAACCGGACTCCGGGGACAGCGCGTTCAGCGCCTCGGGGTGGGTGAAGCTCCCCCTGCGCTACCCGGTGCTCGTCACCCCGCTCGTCGAGGGGCGGATCGAGGAGCTGCTCGTCGTCGAGGGGGACGCGGTGGCCGCGGGGCAGATCGTCGCGCGCCTGTACGACGGGGACCTGCGGGCCGAGCTCGACGCGGCCGAGGCGAGGGGCCGCGAGGCGGCCGCCGCGCTGGAGAAGCACGAGACCGGCAGCCGTCCCCAGAAGATCGCCGAGGCGCGGGCCGAGGTCGTGCGGATCGAGGCCGAGCTCGCGGTGGCGCGCGAGGTGCTCGCGCACTCCCTCGAGCTGCAGCCGCAAGGCGCGATCTCGCTCGAGGAGCTCCAGCGCGACGAGGCCGCGGTGGAGATGCTCGAGGCCGAGCTCGTCCAGGCCGGCGAGCGAGCGGCTCTCCAGGAAGAGGGGTTCCGGGCCGAGGACGTCGCGCTCGCCCGCGCCACCCTCGAGCGGGCCCGGGCCGAGGAGGAGATCGCGAAGCTCCGGCTCGGGTACGTCGAGATCGCGAGCCCCATCGACGGGATCGTGATCGAGCGCCGCGCGGATGTCGGGCAGTGGATCCGGCCCGCGGACGGTTTTCTCCTGAGCCTCTACGATCCGAGCGACCTCGAGGTGCGCGTGGACGTCAACCAGGCCGACCTCGCGCGCGTCTTCCCCGGCCAGGCCGTCGAGATCTCCTCGAAGGCGGAGGAGGGGAAGGTCCTCATCGGCGAGGTGCTGCTCGTCGAGCCGCGGGCCGACGTCGTCAAGAACACCGTGGCCGTCCGGGTCCGGCTCGAGCCCATCGACGGCGCGATGCTGCACCCGGACATGGTCGTGCGCGCTCGCTTCCTGCCCGCGCCCGAGAGCGAGTGAGGACCCGGTCGTGAAACCCGCCCCAGATCCAAGGAGGAAACCGCGTTGCCTGGCATCGTCGAGATCGAGAACCTGACGAAGACCTACCGCCGCGGCAGCGTGGAGATCCCCGTCCTGGAGGGGATCGATCTCGAGGTCGAGGAGAAGGAGCTCCTGGCTCTGATGGGCCCCTCCGGCTCCGGCAAGACGACGCTCCTGAACATCATCGCGGGCATCGACGCGCCCACGAGCGGCCTCGTGCGCGTGACGGGCCACGAGATCACCACCTTCCGCGACGAGAAGCTGTCGCGCTGGCGGCTGCGCACCATCGGCTACGTCTTCCAGATGCACCACCTGGTGCCGGTGCTGACCGCCTGGGAGAACGTGGAGCTCCCGCTCCTGCTCCTGCCCATGTCGAAGAAGGAGCGCAAGAAGCACGCGGACACGGCGCTGGACGCGGTCGGCCTGCTGCACCGCGCGGAGCACTACCCGCGGCAGCTCTCCGGCGGCGAGGAGCAGCGTGCGGCCATCGCCCGCGCGATCGTGACGGATCCGCGCATCATCGTGGCGGACGAGCCCACCGGCGACCTCGACGCCAACAGCGCGGTGGAGATCCTGCAGCTCCTTCGCGAGCTGGGCCGGCGCTTCGAGAAGACGCTCATCATGGTTACCCACGATCCCGACGCCGCGGCCATCGCGGACCGCACGCTCCACCTGCACAAGGGCGTGGTGCGCGAGGGCGCGCTGCCCGTCGGTCGCGCGACAGAGACGGAGGACGCATCCCATGTCTAGGTACCTGTCCTACGTCCTGCGCAACGTCCTTCGCAACCGGGTGCGCACCGCGCTGAGTCTGGCGGGCATGGCGATCGCGGTGGGGATCTTCTGCTTCCTGGCCTCGATCGAGAGCTCGATGGAGGGCGCCGTGGATCGTGCGTCCCAGACCACGCTGCTGGTCATGAACGAGAAGGACCAGTGGTGACCGACCAAGAGCCGACTGCCGGGTCAGTTCGACCTGGAGGAAGCCATCGAGGAGGTCGATCACGTGCGGGGCGCGATGCCCATCTACGTGCTGACCAACACATGAGGCAAGTCCGGCGGTCTGGTCAAGATCGAGGGTATCGACAAGGACGAGTTCCGGGACTTCATCCCGGCGTACGTCGAGGACGACGTGCTCGAGCGGTTCCGGGAGACGCCGGACGGCGCGCTCCTCGGCAAGGCCTTCCTCGACAAGTACGCCAAGGAGTATCCCTGGAGGGTGGGGGAGACGTACCAGCTCAAGCAGCTGCGCGGCGTCTCGATCACCTTCGTCGGCGTCTTCGAGAGCGACAACGAGGTCTACAACTCGATCATCCTGGCGGGCCGGCGCTACGTGCAGGAGATCAACGACTCCCTGGGCGTCGCCCACCAGGTGTACATCCGCATCGACGAGCCGCAGAACGCGGACGCGGTGATCGCCACGCTGGACTCCGAGATTCCCCGGCAGTTCCCGTTCAAGACGACGACCAGTGACCTGCGCTCGTTCATCACCGCCGCGGTCGAGGACCTGGGGGACATCATCCGCCTGTCGCGCCTGGTCATCGTCATCGTGCTGTCGGTCATGCTGATCGCGATCGCGAACACGATCTCCATGGCGACCCGGGATCGGCGGCAGGAGCTGGGGATCCTGCGCTCGCTCGGCTTCCGGCGGCGCCACGTCGTGGGGCTGGTGCTCGCCGAGAGCCTGGCCCTGGCGGTGGCGGGCGGAGTCATCGGGCTCGGCGCGAGCTGGGCCCTGCTGAACCTGCAGGAGTCGTACTATGGCGTGCGCGGCGTCAACATGCTGATCCACGTGACCCCGGCCGTCGCGGGCCAGGCCCTCGGTATCGCGGCCCTGGTGGGGCTGCTCGGCGGGCTGATTCCCGCGGCGGTGGCGAGCCGCCTCAACATCGTGTCGTCGCTCCGCAACGTCGAGTGATCCCATGGGGCTGCCTCTCCGCTACGGCTTCCGCAACCTCTTCCGCCGCCGGCTGCGGACGGGGCTGACCGTCCTGGGCGTGGGGCTGGTCATCGCGACCTGCGTCATCATGCTCGTCTACGCGCGGGGCCTCCTGCACTCGCTGCGCAGCGACGGGGATCCCGAGAACGTCGTCGTGCTCTCCCGGCGCGCCTCGGACGCGGCGTTCAGCTCGTTCAAGACGGGTGAGCACGCGGTGCTGGCCACGCTCGTCGCGGAGGACGTGGCCCGGCGCCCGTCGCCGACGGGCCCGAGCTCCGTGGACCTCGTCGCCCCCTTCGTGCACCACACCTCGATCGTCCGCGTCGCGGGCGTCGAGGGGGGACGCTACGGGGACCGCAAGCTGGGGCTGGTCAAGGGAGTCGATCCGGAGCGCGCGTTCCTCCTGAGCAGCGGGTTTTCGCTCCTCGAGGGCCGGGCGCTCTCGGAGAGCGACGAGCGCGCGGCCATGGTCGGGTCGCTTACCTGGGCGCGGCTGGGGATCACCCGCGAGGACGTCGCCGTCGGACGGAAGCTGGAGTTCAACGGCGTGAGCTGGTCGATCGTCGGCGTCTTCGACACCGGGGGCACGGGGGCGGACGGGGAGATCTGGGTGCCCGTCGACGAGCTGATGGCTGTCCTCAGCCGCACGGACTACAACTACGCGGTGGTCAAGGCCGGCGACATCGAGAAGAGGGAGAGGATCCTCCAGCTCGTGAACCGCTCGGACCAGACGGAGCTCCGCGCGCTCACCGAGGAGGAGTACTACCGCGGCTACGCCGAGTCCTTCCGCACCTTCGCGATGATCGGCGCGATCATGGCGCTGGTCACCGCGCTCGGCGGGCTCATGGTCGGGATGAACACGATGTACACGGCGGTCAGCGGGCGCGTGCGCGAGATCGGGATGCTGCAGGTGGTGGGCTTCCCCAAGGGCGCGATCCTGCGCGCGTTCCTGATCGAGAGCCTGCTGATCGCGCTCGTGGGCGGTGTGCTCGGGTGCGCCCTCGGCAGCCTCGTGCACGGTCTGCCGATGAAGGTGACGATGGGGGTCTTCCTCATGCGGATCGACGCATTCGTCATCGGCGCCGGTCTGGGCCTGGCCGCGCTGATCGGCCTGGTCGGGGCCTGGATCCCGGCCCGGCGCGCGCTGCGGCTGTCGAAGGTCGACGCGATGAGGAGCCCGTGATGCGCGCGCTCCTCCCCGCGCTCCCGTGCCTGCTCGTCGCCGCCTGCGCGAGCGTCTCCGGCGAGGCGTCGTCGCCGCGGACGACAAGCCCTCCGCCCGACGCGGTTCGGGTGGACGCGAGCGAGCTCCCCGCCGCGGCCCCTCCGGCGGTGCTCGGCCTCGCCGAGATCCGCGCGCGTATCCTCGAGCATGCGAACCTGCGGGTCGCCGCGGAGCTCGTCCGGATCGAGGAGGCTCGCGCGCGCGAGGACGAGGCCGCGTTGTGGCCGAATCCGTATATCCTGCTGCGCGAGCGGCGCGTCGACGATCTGGACCCGATCGACACGGGCATGTTCGAGGTCGAGGTCGGCCAGACCTTCGAGCTGGGCGGCAAGCGCGCCGCACGTGTCGAGCGGGCCCGGGCCGAGGCGGCGGTCGTGAGCGAGCAGGTGCGGGTCCTCACCGCGGAGACGCTGCTCGAGGCGGAGCTCGCCTACTGGCACGTGCTCCGTCTCCAGCAGGACCTGGCCTGGGCGAAGGAGGAGCGCGACGTGGCCGTCGCCCTCGCAGACCTCGGTCGGTCGAAGTTCCAGTCCGGCCGCGCGAGCCGGGCCTCGGTGTTGCGCATCGAGGCCGCGGCCGAGAAGGCGCGGATCGGCGTGGACGCGCTCGAGCGTCGCATCGCCCAGGGATGTCGCGGCCTGGACGATCTCGTCGGGGCTTCGGTGGGGGCGACGCGCGGCGTGGAGGGCGACTTCTCGTCTGCGGTGCTCGAGGACCTCGACCGCGAGTCCGCGCGCGCCCTGCTCGCCTCGCACCCGCGCCTGCGGGCGACGGAGCGGGCCGCGGAGGCCGCTCGTCGGGAGATCGAATCCGCCCGCGCCGACGTGTGGCCCGACGTGACGGTCGGAGTGGCCTACGAGCACGAGAACGAGGCGGAGGAGGACCTGGCCGGCTTCGTCGTCCGCCTGCCGCTCCCCCTGTGGAACCGCGCCCAGGGCCGCCGCGCCGAGGCCCGCGCCGCGCTGCGTCGCGCGCGCCTGGGCACGCACGCCGAGACCCTCCGTCTCGCCGTCGAGCTCGAGAGCGCGCTGCTCGCCTACGACCAGGCCGCCCGCAGTGCTGCCGACTACGCCACGGCGATCCTGCCCCGCCTCGAGGAGTCGTTCCTCCTCGCCCAGAGCTCCTTCGACGCGGGTCGGATCTCCCACTTCGAGGTCCTCGACGTCCACCTCGCCCTCATCCAGGCCCGCCGCGCCCGCCTCGACTACCTCGAGGAGCAAGGCCAGGCCGCCGCCGCGATCCGCTACCTGATCGGCACGAGCTGACCGCCGGAGGCA
This sequence comes from uncultured Planctomycetaceae bacterium, assembly GCA_964428225.1. GTDB lineage: Bacteria > Planctomycetota > UBA1135 > UBA1135 > JBFMCU01. Next base: position 8,201 of record CAYRXS010000031.1, on the reverse strand, counting down.
GGCCGCAGACGCGCCCGGGCAGAGCCTCTGCCGGGTGACCTCGCACGCCGGCTGATTGTTCCGTCTCCTCGGCCCGGATCCGGGTATAGAGTGGGGGTGTATTCAATCCCTGCGGCTCAGCGAGGAGGTGCGTGGATGGGACTCTCGTGGTACTCGGCGGCTCGTTTCCTGTGCCTCGGCTCGTGCGTCGCGTTGTTCCTGAGCGTGGTCGGCTGGCAAGCTCAGGCGCAGGACGAGGAAGGGCGCGTCGGCAGGCTGCACGACGTGCGGGCGCTGGAGGCGGTCAGCCTCGGCAACTACAACCCGGTCGACTGGCGTTCGCCCCTGCGATCGGCCGTTCTGGACAATCTTGCGCCCGACGGGCCTCCGATTCCCCTCGAGGATCCCGGCACTCTGGCCTTCCCCCCGTCCAATCTCGGCTGGGCGAGCTTGGTGGCCTGGTATCTGGGCGATGACTGGTCGGAGAAGGACTACCTCGTGTTGGGAGAGAGCGGCTTCCTGCAGATCCTGGCGACGCCATCTACCCACGACGAGATCGCGCGTCTGATCGGAGAGCTCGAGCTACGCGCCATGCGCACGGTGGAGATCGAGGCGCTGGTTCTGTCACCTGCTGTGCTGGGCGCGGTGGAACACAGCGTCCTCACCCCCGATGAGGTGGAGCGCGTGCTCGCCATCGCCCCGGCGCTCGACCGCTCGCGGGTCGAGGTGCCCCTGGGGCACGCGGCGAGTCTCGGGGCCACGAGCTTGCGTTCCGTCTTCTACGACTATGACGTCGAGGTGGCGCAATTCTCCGAGGCCAACGACCCGGTGATCACCGTCGTGCAGGAGGGCACGCAGATCGGTGCCGTCGTCCGCGAGGTCGGCGAAGGAAAGCTCCTGCTGCGCGTCTGGGGCCGCCGCGGTTTTCTCGATGGCCCGCCGCGCGAGGTTCCCATCACGGACGCGGACGACTTCACCGTCCAGCTCCCGCGCATGTCGATGACTCGAGGAGTCGCCTCGGGATGCATCGCGAACGGCGGCGGGCTGCTCGTCGGGCAGGACTGGACCGAGGACGGCGTCTGGCTCATCCGGGCGCAGACCACCCGGCGGCCGGCGAGCGCGGAGGGTACGTGGGTGCCTCTCGCGGCCTTGACCACGCCACGGATGTGCGTCCTGCCGCCCTGGGAGATCGGGCCCGGACCTTCGGGGGGATGGAACCGACCGTCCCACCACGCTTCCCTGAGGAAGTGTTGGGGCATCGCGGAGCAGGACTCGACCGACCTCGTCGAGTTCGCGGCCGATGCCCTCGGATTCGAGGGGTCGAAGGCCCACATGATGGCGATCGGAGGCGACCTCTTCGTGCGGGGGGATTCTCGGCTCGAGCAAGAGGTTTCAGGCTTGATGCGGACCTGGAGCGCGCAGCTGTCCCGCACGGTCGAGGTCGAGCTGCGCTTCGGGCTCCTCGAGCCGGGGCGCGGAGGGGCCGTCGCGCGTGGCGAGGTTCCGGTGGCGGCTCTCGCTTCGGAGCTCGACCACCGACTCCGCGGCGCTTGCCGGGTCGGCGACTGCCTCTCGCTTATCGGCGGGAGGGAGTCCATGTACTTGAAGGACTACGACGTCGAGATCGCCCAGGCCGCCGTTAGTGCCGATCCGATCATCGACGTCTTCCTCGAGGGCATCTCCTTCTGGTGCCTCCCCACGGTCGAGACCACCGGACGCCTCACGGTCCTGGTCGAGGTCGAGATGCAGCAGGCGCTCGGCGACTGGGAGAGCGTGCCCGTCAGTTTCCACCGTGGGATCGAGGTGGTGGGGGAGTCGAAGAAACCGCCCCTGAACGGTGCCATCGAGAAGACGGCTTCGAGCCGCGCGGACATCTCGCAGGTGGTCCGTCCCGAGGGCGGGGCGTGGATCCTCGTCGGCTGCCACTCCCTGCCGGGAATGAACCGCGCCTTCGTGGCCGTCCTGCGCGCGGAGGTGCGGGGTGGTGCTTGAGACGCATTGGTGGCGGTGGGGTGGGTTGCCCGCCTCCATCGTCCTCGTCCTTGCGTCCGGCGGTGCTGCGATGCCGGCCGGCGAGGAGGAGGTCGTGCGCCTCTACGACCTCGAGGCCCTGGTGTCGGTGTCGACCTTCGACAACGAGCTCGTCGACTGGCGGCCGAACCTGGAAAGCGCGATGCTCGACGTCATCGAACCCGAGGGTGATCTCCACTCTGATGAGCCCGAGATCCCGGTGGATCTCGAACGGCTGATCCACGCGTACCTGTCTTGGGATGGCACCCTTCCCGAGGGTCACATCGCGATCCGGGGCACGAGGATGGTCGCGCGCGCCACGCCTGCGGTGCACGCGGGGCTCGAACGCTTCCTCGCGGATCTCGAAGAGCACCTCATCCGCCCGGTCCTGTTCGAGGCGTACGTGCTGCCACCCCTCGACGTCCACCAGGACCGCGGGGCGGTGCTCACGGCGCGAGAAGTCGACGACCTTCTCGGGGCCTGTACGGTACGCGGACACGCGCGTGCGATCGTCCCGCCGGGGAAGCGCGCGCGGCTCGTCGCGCACCGGTGGACGCAGGCCCTGTACGACTACGACGCCGAGGGGCCGATGCTGCCCGACGGCGCCGTGGACCCGATCGTGACGGTCGTGGCCTCCGGTCTCGAGCTCGGGTGCGCCGCGCGGCCGAGTGCTCGCGGCGGCTGGTTGGTCAGGCTGTGGGGTCGGGACGCAGAGCTCGGGCCGATGCCGAGAACGTCGATCGAGGCCTACGGAGGTGCGGAGATCGAGCTGCCGAGCGTGCACGGAACCTGTGCGGAAGCCTCCGCCCGCGTGGAGGACGGTGGGGGGTTGCTCATCGGGCAGGACTGGACCGGGGACGGCTTCTGGCTGGTGCGGGTGCGCAGTTTCGAGGGGGATTCCGAACGGCGGGTCCCGAAGATCGTCTCGACCGCGGGGCTGACGACGCGCCCGTTCCTGCCCTGGGCGCCGCGGATGGGTGGTCCCGAGCCGAGCGGTGGGTTGGATCCCTGGCCGTACGAGCCGCCCGAGCAACTTCTGGAGGATCCGAAAGCCCCGATGGTCTCCTATGACGACCTGCTCGACCTGGTGGCTCATGGAGCCTTCGCTTCCACGTCCACGGGCCTGCAGGAGCTCAATCACGCCGTGCACGTCCCGGAGGTGGCCGAGCAGGTTCGCGCGCGGATCGCGGAGCTCGAGCGGCAAGCCGGCGACACTCTCACCTGCGACCTGCGCTTCGGATTCGTGCCTCGTGAGATGGCGGGCGACGCGTTGCGCGGGAAGCTCGACGTTGCCGGCCTCGTCTCGTTCCTCGATCGCCGTGTCCTGGGTGCCTGTCGCGCCGGTGCCGGTATCTACGTCCTCGGCGCCCGGCAGCGTAACTATCTGAAGGACTATGACATCGAGATCAGCGGTAGCGCCCACGGCCCTGATCCGGTCATCTCCTCCCTGGCCAACGGGATCTCCTTCTGGTGCCGTCCCGCTCCCCTTCAGAACGGCAGTGTTGCGGCCTGGACCGAGACTTCGTGGATCGCTCCTACCCGTCCCTCCTCGATGCACGCCGTGCTCGCCGCAAATGGCGTGGACTGGTGGCGCAACACCGTGCCGCCTCCTTTCACCGCCGAGCTCGAGCTGCCCCAGGCCTCCCGCCTGCTCTCCCGCAGCATGGTGGTGCTGGAGCCCGGCGTCTGGAAGCTCCTCTGCCTCTCGGACGTTCCGTTCACCGAGGGGACCTTCGCGGCGGTGTTGAGAATCGAGAGGCCCGACCGCGATTGAATGGATGGCGCGCCCGCCAGGACTCGAACCTGGGACCGCCGGATTAGAAATCCGGTGCTCTGTCCAGCTGAGCTACGGGCGCACTCGAACCGTGGAATCCGGTGGTCGGGGAGGCGGGACTCGAACCCGCGGCTCGTAGCTCCCAAAGCTACGCCTCTACCAACTGAGGTACTCCCCGCCGTGGATGGCGGAGGGTACCGCACACCCCGGGGACTGCGAAGGGGCGGGGCGGAAATGGGGGTTCGGGCGGGAATCCCGGGGCGAATCTGGTAGGTTGCGCGTCGGTGCCGGATGGACGAGACAGGGGTCCGGCGGCGCGACGGACAACGTGAAACACCACCAGAAGCGAGCGAGCGTGGGATGAAGGTCCTGGTCGTCGGGAGTGGGGGGCGCGAACACGCGCTCGCGTGGAAGATCGCACAATCGGACCGGGTCGAGGAGGTGCTCTGCGCCCCGGGGAACGCGGGCACCGTGCAGACCGGCCGCAACCTGGACGTGAGCGCCTCGGACATCGAGGGGATCATCCGGGTCACGCGCGAGGAGGGCGTCGGGCTCGTCGTCGTCGGGCCGGAGGACCCGCTGTGCGCGGGACTCGCGGACCGGCTCCGCGAGGCGGAGATACCGACCTACGGGCCGTCGGCCGCCGGCGCGCGGCTCGAGGGGTCGAAGGTGTTCTCCAAGGAGTTCCTCGATCGCCACCGCATCCCCACCGCGGCGTGGCGCCGCTTCGATCGGGCGGGCGCCGCGAAGTCCTACCTCGAGACGCTCTCGATCTGGCCGCAGATCGTGAAGGCCGACGGGCTCGCCGCGGGCAAGGGCGTGTTCGTCTGCCACGACGTGAAGGAGGGGTGCTCCGTCGTCGACTCCGTCATGGAGGAGCGCATCCTTGGCGACGCGGGGAACGAGGTCGTCATCGAGGAGTTCCTCGAGGGGCGCGAGCTCAGCATCCACGCCATCACCGACGGGCGCACCATGGTGCTGATGGAGCCGGTGATGGACCACAAGCAGGTCGGCGAGGGCGACACCGGCCCGAACACCGGGGGCATGGGCATCTACTCGCCCGTCGCCTTCGTGAACCAGCGGCTCATGCGACAGATCGAGCAGCGCGTCCTGCTGCCCACGCTGCACGGCCTGCAGGTCGAAGAGATCCCGTACCGCGGCACGCTCTACGCGGGGCTCATGATCACCGACGCCGGGCCGCGCGTGCTCGAGTTCAACTGCCGGTTCGGCGATCCCGAGACCCAGGCCATCGTGCGGCGGATGAAGTCGGACCTCGTGCCCTACCTGCTCGGCGCGGCCGAGGGAACGCTCGAGCGCCTGGAACCGCCGGACTGGCACGCCTCGACCTGCGTCGGGGTCGTCGCCGCCTCGCAGGGGTATCCCCGCTCCTACGAGAAGGGCCACGTCATCGAGGGGCTGGGCGAGGCCGACCAGGTCGAGGAGGCCGTGGTCTTCCACGCGGGGACGTCGCTCGACGCGGGCCAGACCCTGACGAGCGGAGGGCGCGTCCTGTGCGTCACCTCCCTCGCCGACGATCTCGAGGAGGCGCGCAAGCGAGCCTACGGCGCCTTCGACGCGATCCAGTGGACGGGTAAGTTCTGCCGCCGGGACATCGGGCTCCCGCGGCCGCCGCGACCCGGGGAAGGATTCCCCCTCGAGGTCGGCGGAGGATCCGAGGGACACGACGACGGCTTCTGACCGTACCGAGCACCAAGCAGCCGTGAACCGAGAACAGATCGAGCGGATGTTCGAGCGCTTCCTGCGGGAGCGCTCCCTGAAGCTGACGCCCCAGCGCCGGCGCATCTTCGATCACGTCTTCGGGGCCGACGACCACTTCTCCGCCGAGACCCTCTACGACCGGCTCCGCGAGGAGGAAGGCCTGCGCGTCTCGCGGGCCACCGTCTACCGCACGCTCGGCCTGCTCGTCGCGGGCGGCTTCCTGAGCGACCTCCAGACGCGCCGCGGCGAGAAGCTCTATGAGCACGTCCTCGGTCGCGAGCACCACGACCACATGGTCTGCATCGACTGCGGCCGGATCGACGAGTTCCACGACGAGGAGATCGAGCGCCTCCAGGGGGAAGCGTGCCGGCAGAAGGGCTGGGAGCTGGCGGACCACAACCTGCGGCAGTTCGGGAGGTGCCCCGCCTGCCGCGAGGGGCGGGGGACGGAGCGCGGCGCTCCCGCGTTCGACCCGGACGCGCGATGAGATCCGCCCGCCGGCTCGCGCGTGCTCTCGCGGTCCTCCTCGCGGGCGCGGCCCTGCTCGCGGGCTGCCGGAGCGAGGACGGGCCGGTGTGGATCCGCCTCGCCGAGGGGCCGGGGCCGACGGAGGCCGAGGGCGCGCCGCCCCACCGCACGTACCGCACGCGCGAGGGACGCGAGTTCCGGATCGAGCGGCGCGGCGAGGGGTTCTGGGGAGTGGTCGCCCTGCGCCGCGCCGCCTGGAGCGCGCACGGGGAGGGAGGCACCTGGATGGCCGCCGTCCCGTGCCGGGCGCTGGGCGCTCCGGCCGAGGGATCGGCGCAGCGGCTCTTCGTTCCCGAGGGGCGTTCCTTCACCTACGACAGCGAGTCCTGGACGGACGGCGAGTTCCGGGGAGAGCCGGGCTCCTTCTTCGCGCTCGGCTCGCGGGTCCTCCTGCGGCTGGCGCCCGGCGAGGAGCCGCCCGCCGAGACGGTGCTCGAGGTCTTCGCCTACCACGGTCGCCGCGACGCCGAGGGCGTCCAGGGCGTGGCCGGACGCCGGTTCAGCGGCGAGGGGCTCGCGATCCCCCCGTCGTGGCGAGTCGTCCGGACGCTCGACGTTCCCCCCGCCAGCCGGCTGCGCTTCGGGACCTGCGCCGAGCGCACGCTGCTCGCCAAGACGGAGGACCTGCCCCCCGTTACGTTCCGCGTCCGGCTCGAGGGCCAAGTGATCCACGAGCACACACAGCCCGTGGAGAAGGAGGGCACCTACGCCCGGCACGACGTCCCGCTGCCCCCCGAGGGAGCGGAGGACGCCGTTCTCGAGCTCGAGACGAGCGGCGCGCCCGCCTACGCCTCGTTCCTCGCGCCGACGATCGGGCCCGCCGAGGTCGGCACCTACGACGCGCGTCCCTGGGGGACGGGGCGGCCGAGCGTCGTCGTCTTCCTCGCCGACACCTTCCGCGCCGACAACCTGGAGGCCTACGGCGGGGCGCCGGAGATCGCGCCGGAGCTGAACCGCTTCGTGGAGGAGAGCCTCTGCTTCGAGCGGGCGTGGTCCACGAGCACGCACACCCTGCCCTCGCACGCCAGCCTGTTCGCGGGGATGTACCCGCCCCAGACGGGCGTCGTGACCATGAGCTCCGCCCTCCCCGCCGAGCTGGAGACGCTGGCCGAGCGCCTGGCGGCGTGGGGGTATCGGACCGGGGCGGTGACCGACGCGGTGATCCTGTCGCGCACCTTCGGCATGGACCAGGGTTTCGCGTGGTTCGACGAGCGTCACGGCACCATCGAGTCGTCGCTCGCGCGCGCGCGGGAGTTCCTCGAGGCGGACGACGGGCGCCCCGTGTTCCTCTTCCTGCAGACCTACCGCACGCACACTCCCTACCGGGTCAGCGAGTCGACGCGACGCGAGCTCGAGGGCCGCGGCGTCACGCTCGCCGAGGACTACGATGCCCTGATCGCGCGCGGGGGGGACGCGCTCTCCGATCCGCCGATCACCCCGGAGACCGCCCCCGTCCTCACCGACCTCGAGACGTTGTACCGGGGGGGAGCGAGGGACCTGGATCGCGCGTTCGGCGAGCTACGCGGCAGCCTCGAGGAGCTGGGTCTCGGGGAGGCGGGGTACCTGGTCTTCACGAGCGACCACGGCGAGGCCTTCGGGGAGCACGGGGAGCTCTGGCACTCCGGCGAGGTGTTCGAGGAGCAGGTGCGGGTGCCCCTGGTCCTGCACGGTCCGGGCATCGAGCCCCGCCGCTCGTCCCTGGCCGCCTCCGGCGTGGACCTGGCGCCCACCGTCGCGGACCTCGCGGACGTGCCGGCGCACGACGGCTGGCTGGGCGTGTCGCTGCTGCGGCTGGATCGGGACCGCCCCGTCTACGCCTACCAGGGAATCGGCCCCGAGGGATTCCGCCCGACGGCGGCGATCATCGAGGGCTCGCGCAAGCTCATCGTGTACCGCGAGGGGGACCGCCTCGATCCCGAGGGACTCCGCGGGGCCTTCGACCTGGTCCGGGATCCCGGCGAGCGTCACGACCTCGGGGGGGACGAGGGTTGGCCCGCCTCGATCCTGCGCCGCCTCGGCCCGGTGTCCGAATCCCACCTCGTCCCCCGGGTCGATCCCAGCCTCCGCCGCCTCGACGTGGAGCAGGAGGCGGTCCTCGCCGCGATGGGCTACGGCGGCCTGCAGAAGTGACGTCGAGCGTCGTCCACCCCGCGCACAACGACTCGGGGCGGAGAGCTCCGTGCATGGCCCA
>CAYRXS010000030.1:0-38949 GCA_964428225.1 uncultured Planctomycetaceae bacterium | reverse complement strand
GGTCCCGTCCTCGCGTGTCAGGCCCATGGCCTCCTTCCATCGCCAGTCGTGGTCGTCGTGGTACCGCTGCCAGACCCGGACCTTGGCTCCGGTGATCGGCTCTCCGCTCTGGACGTCGGTGCACCAGGCGAGCATCGACGAGTCGGTGGCTCGAACCGAGACCACCGCGTCGCTGACGAGGATCAGCGCGCGCTTCCGATGCCCTCCCCCGTCGGCGACGAGGACCCACGCCCCGACTCCGAGCTTGCCGTCCAGCGTGAGGGTATCGTGGCCGTGCTTGTGCGTCCCGTCGTCGCCGGTCTCGTAGGTCCACCGCCGATACGTGTCGTGCCGCTCGAGCTGGATCGCGTCGAGCCAGTTCCCCGGCGAGCGATCCCCGAACTCCATGTCGCGCGTCAGGTCGACCTTGTACAGCGAGAGGCCCACCTGTCCGACGTTGCGCCAGCTCAGGTTGTACTGGATCTCGGATTCGGGGAGGAAGAACCGGTCGACGCTGACGCCGAGGACCGTTCCGGTGATCGCGGCGATCTGGTTGCGAGCTTCGTCGTACCAGGGCGTCTCGCCCTTCTTGTACTCGTTCAGGAGCTGCCGGTAGCCACGGACCGCTTCCACGTAGTCCGGCGTCCAACGCCAGCTACCGTCTTTGTTGCGCTCGGCTCGGCCTGTGCTCGCCAGATGGTGGGCGCGGTGGTAGAGCGCGTCGTCGTACCAGTCGTGCTCGCGACCGAGGGCGATGCACGCGTCGAACTCGCGGAGAGCCCGCCCCGCCACGTGCCAGTTGTTCCCGTAGTTGGCGTAGTACGCGCCGAGAAGGAAGTGCGCCCGGCTGCGATCGTTCGGGGTGACCGCGATCTTCACCGCGTTCTCGAGCACCTGCTGCGACACGTGCCCGTGGTTCACCCGGTGGCCCCAGTACTGGCGATGCCAGCTCGGCAGCGCCTGCTTCCACACCATCGCGAGGTAGCGCTCGCGCGCGGCCTCGACCTCCGGAATCCCCGACCACCAGTCGAGCGCGGCCTGGTAGTAACCCCACGCCATCCCCCAGTTCTGGTTTCGGCTCCGGTTCCAGTGGAGGTCCGCCAGTGACTCCTGCACCTCGGCCCAGACGAGGTCCCGGTCCTCGTCGCGCGCGTCCCGGGGAGCCAGCTTCTCGAGCGCCTTCCGGGCCGCGTCGATCTCGGTCTGGTCCTGGTCCTCCGTCGAGGCCGCGGAGCGCCAGGAGGCGTCCGCGAGGCGAAAGTCGACCCACCGCCGCTGCTCCTCGTCGAGCTCGAGCGCGGAGGCCTCCTCGTAGAGACGGCGGGCCAGCTCGAAGGATCCCTCCTCGATGCGCGTCTCCGCTTCGGCGCGGAGCTCCTCGTAGTCGGAGGGCGGGACGGTCGGGATCAGGGCCCAGGAGATTCCGCTCAGGACGAGCAGGGTGAGCAATGTCTTCATGGCGAGTTCCTCCGGTCGACGGCGGGTGGCACGGGTTCTCAACGCCGCGGTTTTTCCCCCTCTTGGCGCCGTGAGGGGGAATCCGGGCTCCATGGTGACCCCGCGGGGGGCGGCGGTCCATCACCCCGGGGACGATCGCCGCGACGGGGCGAGCCCCCCATTCCGGAAATGATGCGAGCCCGGAGGAGCTATAGTGCTATGGTGCACCATAGCACAGCCCCACCGGCCGGGGCGAGCCGACCCATGCAGCTCCACGTGAATCCGGGCGACGAGGTCCCCATCTACCGCCAGATCATGCACCAGATCAGCGACGCCATCGCCGGAGGGCGTCTGGCGCCCGGCGAGAAGCTGCCCTCCCAGCGGGATCTGGCCCTCGAGCTCGTGATCTCGCACCTGACCGTGAAGAAGGCCTACGAGGAGCTCGAGCGCGCGGGACTGATCCACACCCGACGGGGCCGGGGCACGTTCGTTCGCGAGACCCCCGGCTCGCCCGCGGATCCCACCGCGGGCCGCGAACGCCTGCGAGACGCCTCCCGGCGCCTGCTCGCGCGGGCGCACCTCGCCGGCATCCCCTTCCCGGACCTCGTCCGTCTCCTGGAGGAGCTCCACGAGGAGAAGCAGAAATGAGCGTCCTCGTCTTCGACGACATCCACCGTTGCTTCCGCCCCGACGAGGAGGTCCTCTCCGGCATCACCTTCGCCCTGGAGGAGGGAGAGGTCGTCGGCCTGCTCGGTCGCAACGGCGCGGGCAAGACGACCCTGATCCACATCGCGATGGGCATGATCCGCGCCCAGGCGGGGACCGTGCGCTTGTTCGGTCTGGATCCGCTGAAGGAGCCGGTGCGGATCAAGCGGCGCGTCGGCTTCGTTTCGGAGAACCACCTCCTTCCCCCGGCGATGCGCGTGGACGACGTGATCGACTTCCACCGTCGCCTCTTCCCCGACTGGGACGCGGATCTGGAGCGCCGGCTGCGGGAGCGGTTCACTTTCCGCGCGCGGGCCAAGGTGCGGACGCTCTCCAAGGGACAGGCGCGGCAGCTCGCGCTCCTGTGCGCGGTGGCGCACCGGCCGGACATCCTGCTGCTCGACGAGCCGGCGGGGGGACTCGATCCCGCGGCGCGGCGGGAGTTCCTGGAGACCGCGATCCGGCTCCTCGGGGAATCGGGCACCACGATCCTCTTCTCCTCGCACCACATGGCGGACGTGGAGCGGATGGCGGAGCGTGTCGTGCTCCTCGAGGAGCATCGCGTCATGATCGACGCCCCGCTCGACGAGCTCCGGGAGAACTGCACGCTGGCCCAGCTGCCGGCGGATGCCGCGGGACGGAGCGCGCAAGTGGCCGCGCTCGAGGGCTGCGTGCGCGTGCGAGAGCACTTCGGCTCGCTGCACGCGGTGCTCCGCGGAACGACGGGCGAGGTCGCATCCCGCCTCGAGACCGAGCTCGGGATCGCGCACGCCGTCTGCCGGCACGTCTCGCTCGAGGAGCTGTTCGTCGAGCTCGTGGGAGGCGACTCGTGATCCGAGACCTCGTACGTCAGGAGCCGGTCGTCCGCGGGCTGTGGCTCTCGGTGCCGATCACCATGATCGTCGGCGTCCTCGCCGCTTTCTTGTACGGGGAGAACTCCTCCCATCGCATCGTCTCCACGAGCATCGACGACTACCGGGATCGGATCGCGATGATCGTGCAGCTCACGCTCATGCTCGGTATGGGATGCGTCCTGGTCGGCCAGTTCCATCTGCGGGGGCGTCCCTGGCATCTGGGCTTGCCCATCCCCGCCCGCCGGCTGTGGGTGGCGAGGATGATCGCGATGTCGACCGCGACGATGCTCCCCGTGATCGCGGGCTTCGCTACCTACTACCTGGTCAATCGCAACTCCTGGCGCTCGCCGAACGTAGAGATGGGGCTCGTCTTCCTGGCGATCTTCTTTCTGTTCCCGTTCCTCTACCACGCCCGGCCCACGCGATCGAACCGCGTCGACGATTTCCACCCGATCGTGCACTGGCTCGTCTTCACGGCGATCGTTCTCTCCGCGGAGGTGCTGGCGGCCAGATACATGCTGCCGTTCGCGATCGTCGGGCCGGCCTGTCTGGGCGTGGCCGCCCTTCTCGGCACGACGACCTACCTGGGGCTGCCGAGGGGATTCGAGGTTTCGGGCCACTTCCACGCCCGGCTCGGGCGCGCCTTCGAGTGGCGGAGCTTCCGCTGGCCGCGGTTCCTCGAAATCCCCCTGCTCAGCCCCATTGCCCCGCTCAACCGAGCGATGCGCATGAACGTGCTGATCTCGTTCAACCTCGCGGCCTTCGCCCTGAGTTGCTTCATGTTCACAAGTGTCGCCGTCCCGCGGGGAAAGTTCCTCGAGCTCTACATGCTGGCGTTCTGCCAGGTGACGTTCTTCGGGTTGAGTCTGATCGGCCTCCCGATGGTGGCCCACCTGCCCCTCTCGAGGACCCGTCTCTTCGTTCAGTGCTTCGCGCCCGGATCGCTGCTCGCCGGAGGCGCTCTCCTCCTCGGCCTCTCGCGTCACCCGACTCTCGAGTGGGGGGACGTCTTCTCCTCCCGCCCGGCGGCGGCGGGCTTCGCGGCTTATGCGATCGTGGTCTTCCTGAGCTGCTCCGCCGTGCTGGTGCCGCTGATGACGCCCGGAACGACGCGGCGCGCTCGCCTGAAGGCCTGGATCTGGAGGATCGCCTACGGCCTCTTCGCGCTCGCGGCGCTCGTCGCGGCCCTTTGGCCGGCCACCGGCGGCATGGACGCCGAGAACCGCCATACCGCGGAGCTCTACGGGCAGGTCGGAGCGTGGATTCCCGGACCCTCATTCGTCGCCTGGCTCGTCGCCGTCGCGATCGCGGCGGCGGCGGTCATCGGCCTCCGCGTCCTGTTCGGACGCATCGAGCTCACGTGGCTCCATTCGAGGATGCAGAAATGGCTGGAGAAGTTCGCCTGAGCGCCGCGCTCGCCGCGGCCCTTCTCGCGATCCCCGCGATCGCGACGACCCAGGAAGCCGACCGCTTCCCCCCCGCCACCCCGGAGAGCCAGGGGATGTCCGCCGAGGCCCTCGAGGAGCTGGCCGGAGTCGTTCGGGGCTTCGTCGAGGCCGATCTCGCGATCGGCGCCGAGATGCTCGTCGTCAAGAACCGGCGGACCGTCTTTCACGACTCCTTCGGCTGGCGCGACCGGGACGACGAGGTGCCGCTGGGCCGGGATTCGATCTACAACATCCGCTCGATGACGAAGCCGTTCACCGGCGCGGCGATCCAGATCCTCGCCGATCGGGGCAAACTGTCCCTGGACGACGCGGCGGCGGAGTACATCCCCGGCTTTGACAACGACGACGCGCGCGAGATCACCATTCGCCAGCTGCTCAGCCACCACGGCGGATTGCCAGTGTCCATCCTCAGCGGCCTGGGGGGCGGCTACGACGATCTCCTGGCCATGGCGAACGAGGTCGGAAAGCGAGGGCCGCAATTCGAGCCCGGATCCAAGCTCTGGTACAGCGACGCCGGCTCGGACACCCTGGGTGCCGTCGTCGAGGTGGCGTCGGGGATGCTCCTCGACGAGTTCGTGCGCAAGGAGCTGCTGGAGCCGCTGGGCATGAACGATTCGTTCTGGCTCCACGAGGAAGGCACCTACGAGTCGGAGCGAATCTCGAGCCTCTACGGAATGAGCCCCGGCAACTGGCATCGCTTCTCGAAGCACGGCAATCCGTCCTTCTACCCGTTCGCGTGGGGCTCGCAGAGCCTGTACTCCACCCCGATGGACTACGCGAAGCTCCTCGCGCTGTGGATGGATGGCGGCGTCGTCGGAGACCGGAGGATCCTCTCCGCGGAGGCGGTCGAGCGAACGCTCACCCCGGTGAGCCCGTTGAACATCCTCGGATTCGACGCCCCGTACCCCACGGGCTTCGAGGGCCTGGAGTCGTGCTACGGACAGATGGCCATGGTCTACATGGACGTCGAGGGGGACGAGGGAGCGGGACCGGAGATCATCGGACACGGCGGCTCCGACGGGACCATGGCGTGGTGCTGGCCGGAACTCGACCTGATGATCCTTTTGTTCACGCAGTCGCGGGGTGGTCCCGCGGTTCTGTTGATCGAGCCGTTCATCGACTACCTGCTGCTCCACCCCGAACGGCAGAAGGAGCCGGTCGATCACCTCGAGCGCTACCTCGGCACCTGGTCGCCCAACGCGGACGCCGAGGACCCCGACGAGTTCATGATCTTGATCCAGAACGGCCATCTCGCCCTCGACATCGAGGGGAATCCGTTCGTGTTCGAGCTCTGGGACGCGAACGAGGAAGGTCGGTGGGTGTTCCAGATCGAGTCCCGCATCGCCGTCTCCTTCGAGGAGAGCGAGGGCGGGGGCGTCGAGCGCATGTGGATGCACGAGCCCGAGGGCGAGGACACTCCCTTCCGCCGGCTCGAGAAGAAGGAGAGCACCGAATCACCGTCCGGCGGCTGAGCCGGGCGAATCAACCCGAGGAAGAAGAACCATGAAGAACACGATCCAGCTGCTCGCGCTCGTACTGTCCGGCCTCGTCGGGCTCTCGCAGCTCGCGAATGGACAGGACCTGCCGAAAGGCGAAGAGGTGATGTCCCGGTATGCCGAGGCGACCGGCGGGCTCGAGGCCTACGAGAAGATCGAGAACCGGGTGGTGAAGGCCACCATCACCGCCAAGGGCGATCCGCGGAAGATCCCGGTGACGAGCTACGCCGCTCGTCCGAACCTGTCGTACACGGTGATGGAGGTCCCGGGGAGCGGCACCATGGAGCAGGGCACCAACGGCGACGTTGCCTGGTCGAACAGCGTGATGACCGGCCCGGTCGTGGTCGAGGACGAGACGCGCGAGCAGACCCTGCGCTCGTCCGTCTTCGACCGCCTGGTGTTCTGGAAGAAGGCCTGGGTGAAGGCGGAGTGCAAGGGTATCGAGACCGTCGGGGAAGAGGAGTGCTACGTCGTGGAGCTCACCCCGCGTTCCTTCGCGAAGAAGAAGAAGGAACAGCCCGAGGATGAGGGGGAGAAGGAGGCGGCGAAGAAGCCCAAGCCGGACGTCTTGTGCTTCTCGGTCGAGTCCGGCCTGCTCCTGGAAATGCGAGCCACCATGCAGACCGTCGCGGGGCCCATGGACGTGCGGCTCGAGTTCGGCGACTACCGGAAGGTCGGCGATCTCCTGCAGGTCCACCGCACCACCCGATACCTGGCCGGCATGGAGCTCCTCATCGAGGTAACCAGCATCGAGCAGAACGTCGAGCTTCCGAAGGACCGCTTCGCCCTTCCGGCCGAGATCCAGAAGATCCTCGATCGCAAGAAGCAGAAGAAAGACGAGTGAGCACGGCCTCCCGTCCCCCGATCCCCTGGCCGGCGGCCGTCGTCCTCGCGGCGGTCGCCGGTCTCCCCACGGCGTGCGCCGTCGCCCCGACCGAGCCGCCGCGCTCCCCTGCGGAGCACGAGCTCGATCTCGAGTCCTTCGAGATGGTCTGGCGAATCGTGCGCGACGAGCACCCCGACCCCGACCTGGGCGGGCTCGACTGGCAGGCGGTGCACGACGAGCTCCGCCCCGGGATCGAGGAGGCATCGACGCTGACCGAGGTCCGCTCCGTCATCGGAGAGATGCTCGCGCGCCTCGAGCAATCGCACTTCCGCATCAGCCCTCGGGAGCTCTACGAGGCGGACGACGAGACCTCCGATCACCCCGGCTCGATCGGGCTCGACCTGCGGATCCTCGACGGCCGAGCGATCGTCACCTCGGTCCGGGCTCGCTCCCCCGCCGAAACGGCCGGCATACGCGCGGGCTGGGAGGTGGCCGAGGTGAACGGCGAGGACGTCGCATCCCTCCTCGAACCGATTCTCGCGCGCCACGAGGAAACACCGGACCTGGCCTATGCCCTCGTCAGCACCGTCCTGTCCCGGATGGGCGGCTCCGTCGGCGACGCCGTGACGATCGAGCTCCTCGACGGCGACGATCGTCGCGTGCGCGCGGAGCTAGTGCACGAGGGGCGACCCGGCGAGCTCATCGACCTCCCCCCCGCTCCCCCCCACCGCGTCACGTTCGAGAGCCGCCTCCTCCCCGACGGCGTGGGTTACGTCACGTTCAGCTCGTTCTCGGGTCCCGCCCACCTGATGGGGCTCTTCAACGAGGCGATGGAGTCCTTCCTGGATGCCCCGGGCATCGTGATCGACCTTCGCGGGAATCCGGGCGGCCTGGGAGCGATGGCGGGCTGGATGGCGGGCTGGCTGATCGAGGACGATGGCGTGAGCCTCGGAACGATGATCGAGCGTGACGGCGAGCTCCGGTTCCCCGTCATCCCTCGCGCGAGGACGTATGGCGGTCCCGTCGCCCTCCTCGTGGACGGCCTCTCCGCCTCGACCGCCGAGGTCCTCGCCAGCGGCCTGCAGGACATCGGCCGCGCGTGCGTCGTCGGCTCGCGCACCGCAGGCGCCTCGGGTCCCGCCTCGATCACCGCACTCCCCAACGGCGATCGCTTCGTCCACGCCACTGCGGTGCACCTGACCCCGAACGGCGCCCTCGTCGAGGGGATCGGCGTGAGCCCGGACGTCGAGGTCCACCCGACCCGGGAAGCCCTCCTCGAGGGTCGCGATCCGGCGCTCGAGGCGGCGGTCACCTGGTTGCTCGCGCAGGGCGGGCGCCAGGGGTGATTTCGCCCCTGTTCGCGGAAACGCCAACAGAGGTTACTCTGGTCCGTAGCCCAGTCGCCGCGATCCGCGCCGCCGATCCGCCCCTCGCCAGCACCTGAACCGCCATGACGAACTCGATCCTCCTGATCTCCCTCCTGGCCATCTCACTCCTGACGTTCGTCTCCCCCGCGGGAGCCCAGGACCTGCCGACGGCCGAGAAGGTCCTCGATCGCTACGTCGAGGTCTCGGGCGGCAAGGCGGCGTACGACCGGATCAAGAACCGCGTCACGACGGCCTCGGTCTACCCCGCCTCCGGGCAGCAGAGGATCCAGCTGAAGATCTACGCGGCGAAGCCGAACAAGCACTACTCGAAGCTGTGGATCGAGGGCGTCCCCGGGACCATGGAGAAGGGCGCCAACGGGGAGATCGCCTGGGAGAGGTCGCCGGTCGCCACCGATCCCATCTTGAAGGGCGGCATGCGAGGGATGCGCCTCCGGGAGACCGTGTTCAACCGGATCGTCAACTGGAGGCAGGTCTGGGGGAAGGTGGAGTGCAGCAAAGTGACCGCCGTCGCCGGCCAGGCCTGCTACGAGCTCGTCATGACGCCCAAGCCCTTCGACGAGGCGGAGAAGAAGAAGGGCAACGAGCCGACCCCCGACCGGCTCTACTTCTCGAAGACCACCGGCTTCCTCGTCATGGGCGCCACGACCGTTCCGGGGGAAGCGGGGCCGGTCGAGCTCCAGATCTTCCAGAGCAGCTACAAGAAGATCGATGGCGTGTTCCTTCCCTTCCGGATCGAGCGCGCGGTCAAGGGTCAGCCCAAGACGGTGACGAAGATCGAGAGCATCGTGCAGAACGTCGAGCTGGAGGAGAGCACGTTCGCTCTCCCCCCGGACATCCAGAGGCTCATCGACGCGCGGAAGAAGGAGGACGGGTAGGTCCTTCGATCGACGTCATCCGGAGGAAGCTCCGCGCGGCCGCGTCCCGAGCCGACGCGCCAGATCCCGCGCCATCTGCCGGACGGGTCCGAAGGGCTCGAGGTCCGCGTAGAGCTCGCAACGGTCGATGCACTGCCCCACCAGGAGGCAGACGACGAGCAGGGTCGTCGCACCGGGGAAGCCGGCGAACCACAGCGCGACCGGGGCGAGCAGGCCGATTCCGATTCGCGCGACGCTCCACGAGATCCGCACCCATGAGGTGCGGGTGGTGAAACCCAGCTTCCGTCGCGAGTAGAGCGCCAGCTCGAACACGATCAGGATCCCGGCGAGGATCACGTTACCGCCGAGGACCGCAAAGAGGAGGAGCGCGGTCAGCAGCGTATCGGCGCTGTGGGGAAGCATGCGCGCTCGCGGCACGACCGGGTCGTAGACGCGATCGATGCAGAAGAGAGTGGCGGCTCCGACGAAGATGCCCGCCCAGCCGAGGAGCGCCGACGGATCGGACCGCAGGAAATACGTGGCGGCGATCCCCAGGAACAGGACGAAGGTGACGATCTCCCGGCTGATCCAGGATCGACGGAGACCGAGGAGGGCGAGCCAGGGGCGACCCCACTGTCCGAGGTGGAACGTGCTCACGACCATGGCGAGGATCCCGGCCCCGAGGAACGCCCCGGCATGGGTCGGCACGGACTCGAAATGGTGGGCCAGGAACCAGCCCACGAGGATCGCCGCCGTCTGCGTGAAGACCGCGAGCGGCCACTCGGCTCTCAGCCCTCCTCGATCGGGGCACGGGGCGGGCGATTCGAGACCGAGAGACGCCGCCCCGTCCCCGACGGCAAGGTCGCCGGGCGGACCGGCGTGATCCCGGCGAAGGGGCACGAAGCGCACGGCGGGATTCACGTTGCGGTCCGGGAATCCCTCGACGCGCCCCACCCCGCCGAGCTCGCTCGATTCCCCGAACCGCAGCGCGCCCGTCGGGCAGAGATCGACGCACGCGGGGAGGAGCCCTTCGGCGAGCCGGTGGCGGCACAGGGTGCACTTCGTCATCACCCCGGCGGCCTCGTCGTAGAGAGGGGCGTCGTAGGGACACGCCCAGCGGCAGTAACCGCAGCCGATGCACCAGCGGCGATGGATGAGGAGCGCGCCGGTCTCCTCGTCCCTGCGAATGGCCCGGGTCGGACAGCCGCGCTCGCACGGCGCCTTCTCGCAATGGTTGCAGGCGTGGGAGATGTGGAAGAGCGGGGCGTCGGGGTGGTGCAGCTCGTTGTACGTGCTGACGCGCCGCCAGCTCTGCCCCCAGTCCAGCTCGTTCTCGATCGTGCACGCGAGCCGACACGCCTCGCACCCCGTGCAGCCGTTGAGGTCGAGCAGGAAGACGGAGCTCATCCGACGACCCTCTCCATCTCGACGAGCACGTCGTGGAAGGCGGCGCCGTGCCCCATGTCCGTCTCCCGCCCCATCGAGCAGCGGTTGACGTCGCCGCCCTCCTCGCGCCACGCCCCGTTGGGCACGGAGACGCACCCGGGTCTCACCCCGAGATCGAGGCGCGCCATCACCCGGAACTCTCCCCGCTCGTTGAAGACGCGAATCCGATCGCCGGTGGAGATTCCCCGCGCTCGCGCATCCTCGGGATGGACGGAGGCCACCGGCACGCCCGCGACGTCCCGGATCATCCGGAGGTTACCGAACTGGGAGTGGATGCGGTTCTTCGTGTTGGGGGTCAGCAGGTTGAGCGGGAACCGCGCCGGCTCGCCGGAGACCCGCCGGATCGACTCGGTCGGCTCCCGGAAGTCGGGAAGGGGATCCACTCCCCAGCGCCGGGCCGCTTCCTCGGAGAGGAGCTCGATGCGACCCGAGGGCGTGGGGAACACGCGATCCGCGAAGGCGACCTCCCGGAACGCCGGAGAGAGGACGGGCCCCTGCTTCAGCTTCTCCAGGGTCAGCTCGGGGAAGGGCTCGAGGCGGCGTTCGAGCCAGGCATCGACATCTTCGTCGGACGGGCCGGGGAAGCGGCGGGCGATCTCCTCCCCGGGGAATCCCATTCTCTGCGCGAGCTGCCGGAAGATCTCGGACTCGGGGAGCACCGCGGCCGGCGGCTCGATCAGCTTCCGCTTGAGCTGGACGTACGGATGCCAGTAAGCCCCGATGACGTCGGACTGCTCGAGGTAGGTTTTTGCGGGAAGGACGATATCCGCCTCCCGCGCGGTGTCGGTCAGGAACTGGTCCACGACCACCCGGAGCTCGACCGAGCGGAACGCCTCGAGCACCTTCGCCGTCTCCGGATTCTGCAGGACGGGATTCCCCCGCTCGACCCAGATCATCCGCAGCTCGGGATCGCGCGTCGCCAGGACGTCGCGGCCGAGGCGGGCAGTGGAGACCGAGACGCGGACCGAGTCGTCGTCGCTCTCCGGAGGATAGAAGGCGAGCGGATCGGGAACGGACGAGAACACGTCGCTCTGTAGGTTCGCGAACTGCCAGCCGGCGCCGGACGCGCCGATGTTCCCGGTCAGGGCGAGCAGGGCAATCATCGCCCGCATCGTCTGACCGCTGTTCGTGTAGCGCTGCATCCCGAAGCCCGCGCAGATCGTCGCCGGCTTCGACGTACCGATCGCTTCGGCGAGCTCCTCGATCCGCGGGACCGGCACGCCGGTGATCTCGGCCGCCCTCTCGGAGGAGAAGTCGCGCACGCGATCGCGGTACTCCGGATACCCCAGCACGTGCTCCTCCACGAACGCACGATCGACGTGCTCGTTCCGCACCAGCAGATGAGCCACCGCGAGGGCGAGAGCGCCGTCGGTTCCCGGCCGGGGCCGGAGGAGCAGGTCGGCCCGCTCCGCCGACTCGGTCCGGCGTGGATCGATCACCACGAGCTTCGCCCCTCGCTCGAGGGCCCGCTCGATGAACGGCATCTGGTGGACGTTGGTCTCGGCGGGATTCTTGCCCCAGAGCACGATCAACCGGGCGTGGGGCAGGTCCCAGGGCGCGTTGTGCTCGTTCTTGCCGAGCGTGAGGCGCGTCGCCTCGAGTCCCGCGGGCCAGCAAAGATCCCCGTAGGTCGTGGTGCAACCGCCGTACATCCTCCAGAACGAGGACCCGACCTCGTTGAGCAATCCCTTGGTGCCACTCCCCGTGTAGTAGAGGACGCTCCGGGGTCCCGGGTCGCGACGAAGCCGGACGAGCTGGGCCGCGATGAGCCCGAGGGCGTCGTTCCAGGAGATGCGCTCGAAGTCGGATGTTCCGGGCCGGCGTCGGAGCGGAGTGACGATCCGGTCTGGGGAGACGATCCGCTCCACGTAGCTCAGACCCTTCAGGCAAGCCCCCTCCGGCGTGGCCTCGTTGCCCGCGTGGGGTTCAATGCGGACGACGCGCCCGGCCTGGACGTCGACCCGCATCGAGCACGTGCTGTAGCAGTTGCGGGGACAGGCCGTGGTGAAGGTGGGCATTGCCGGAGCGTGTTCCCTCGTCAGTCTACCGATCGGGAAGCGAACCTCTCCGGGAACGTCGGGCGAAGACGGGAATGTCGTCAAGTTGCGCGCAGCGCTCCGTCGAAGAGGGGGACTCGAGTCGGGGCAGGGAACGAACACGGCGGTGGCTCGAATCCGCCGAAATCGAGATCACGCCCCCCAAAAAGGGGCGCAACGAAGGGACGCGGCCGCCATCCGTCCGTGAGGGTTCGGCGAAAAACCGGGCTGGGATGGATGACGGTCGGCGTCCCGCTCTCGTTTTCGGATCCACCCCGGCGACGTCAGCGCATGCCGAGCTTCGCGAGCTGTTGCGCAGTCCAGCTCTTCTTCATGGTCTCGAGCGAAGTCTTGCTCACGGCTCCCTCGAACTCGAGCTCGTGGATGGCGACGAGGAGGTCGGTGTGGAACCAGAGGAACACGTACCCCTCATCGAGCCGTCCCCGATCCAGCTCGCGGCGCTCATCGCCGTTCAGGGCGGTGCGGAGGAAGGCGTCGTCGTCGTTGCGGACCTCGACCAGATAGACGCTCCTCATGAAGAAGGTGTTCGTCGCGGACTCGATGGACGAGGTCTCGCGACCGGTCTTCTTGTCGCGCAGGATCAGGTCGCCGAATCCCATGCTGCTGGCGAAGGTGCCGTCCCCGTCGTCGAAGAAGCCCACCATGAAGCGCATGGCGGTGCCCTCGGATTCGGGCGCCGACCGGAACTCGAATTCGTAGCGGATGCGGTCGAGCCGCTCGAACCACACGGGTAGCCGCAGGCACGTCGAGCCCCGGCCGACGAGGACGCTCTTCTTCACCTCGAATTTCGTTTCGGTGTCCTCGTGGGTCTCTCCGGCCTGGTGTCGAAACGAGGCGAGGTAATCGGGGTCGTCCTGGAAGTCATCGAGTTGCTTCGCATCCTTGAAGTCGTAGATCAGCTTGATCTGGTTGCCGTCGAGCTTCTCGACCCGGCCGTTCAGGACTCCGTCCAGGCCCAGGATGTCGAACCGAACTTCCAGGGCCGCTCGCGCGAGCTCCCTCAACGGCCAGGCCTTCTCCTCCACCACCCGCAGCTTCCCGTGGTTCTTCCGGAGGCTCTCGATCCGCTGGAGGACGGCGTCGATCTGAGCGGTCGTCTTCGGGGCGGGCAGGACGGACATGGCGACGAGCTCCGCGCACACCTCGGCTCTCATCAGCAGATCGGGGTAGGCGGTCTCGACGTCCTTGCGGAAGGCCTGCGCCTCCTTGCTCGGATCGCGAAGCAGCTTCGTCCACCGGGGATCCCCGGCCAGGGCGTAGGCGTAGACGCGCACCCAGGTGCTCTTGTGCTCGGGCCTCCCCTTCGCCATGCACTTGGCGATCTGCACCGGCTCGATCGCCTCCAGTGAGAGCTTCTCGAGCTCGAGGCGATTCTCGCCGAGCGCGAGCGAATCCCCATCCCGCGCCAGGATCGTCGTGACGAGCTTCTTGCCGTCGAGTTCGATCGTGATCTTCGATCCCTTCTCGATCACGAAATCGACGAAGTCCTGGCGCAGATCGATCCAGCGCGCCAGGCGATCACGCTCGGTGGCGATCCGCTCGGCCAGGGTCGCCTCCGGTTCGCTCTCGAGCAGCTCGTCGAAGACGCGCAACGCATCCCGCGCCCGGCCCCGCCGCGCCTCCCACATGCCCAGGGCCAGGCACGATTCCGCGTCCGTATCGTCGGGCGCGAGATCCCTCCAGGCGGTGCTCGCGGCCTGCGGGACCGTGCTCACCGGATCCGGCGCCTCCGGTGGAGCGAGGAGGAAGGCCGCGACCGCGGCCACGATCATGCTCGCACTCGTATTCATCGCGTCTCCCCCATCTTCGCGTCCTGCCGACACGGGCCGATGACGCATTGTACTCCGTCGGCCAGGAAGTAGGGTACCGAGCAAGCGCGCCATGGACCTGTTCCCCCTCTTCTCCGCCGTCCTCGCCCTTGCGGCCCTGTTCAGCTATGTGAACTACCGCTTCCTCAAGCTCCCGACCACGATCGGGGTGATGGGGATCTCGATGGCGGCCTCCATCGTGCTGATCCTCCTCGACCTGGACTTCGTGGAGGCGGAAACGCGGGAGCCCTTCAGCGGGATGCTGCTCGAGTGTATGCTCGCGTTCCTGCTCTTCGCCGGCGCTCTGCACGTCGACGTGGGTCACCTGCGAAACCAATGGCGGGTGATCGGGATCCTGGCGACGGTGGGCGTGGTGATCACGACCTTCCTCGTGGGCGGCCTGACCTTCGTCATCACCGACTTCCTGGGCTTCCCGCTGCCGTTCCTCTCCTGCCTGCTGTTCGGCGCGCTCATCTCCCCCACCGATCCGATCGCGGTGCTCAAGGTGCTGAAGACGACTGGCGCCCCCCGGAGCCTCGAGGCGAAGATCGCGGGCGAGTCCCTGTTCAACGACGGCATCGGCGTGGTGGTCTTCGCCATCGTCCTGAGCTACGCCTGCCCCGGCGCGGGCGAGCCCGAACCGCTCTGGCGGATGATCACCATGGAGGTGGTGGTCAGCGTCGGCCTCGGCCTGCTCGCCGGCTACGTCGTCTACCGGATGCTGCGGAGCATCGAGAACTATCAGGTCGAGCTCCTCCTCACCCTCGCCCTGGCCGCGGGGCTCTACAGCCTCTGCAACGCCATCCACTCCTCGGGCCCGCTCGCGGTGGTCGTGGCGGGGTTGCTGATCGGCAACACCGGTCGAGCGCTGGCCATGGGGGACGAGGTCCGTCGCCACATCGACACCTTCTGGGAGCTGATGGACGAGGTATTGAACGCGATCCTCTTCGTCATGATCGGGATCGAGCTCCTCATCATCGTGGACGGAGGCTTCCTCTCCCAGCCGTGGCTCGTCGGGATCGCCGCCATCCCGCTCGTGCTGATCTCGCGCTTCGTCAGCGTCGCGGGCACCGTGCAGCTCCTGAAGCGCAGCCGCACCTTCACCCCCCACGCCATCAAGATCATGACCTGGGGAGGATTGCGGGGGGGGATCTCCGTGGCTCTCGCCCTGTCGATCCCGGCGGCCCTGGACGGCCAGGAGCCGGTGGCCGGCCGCGAGCTGATCGTCACCATCACCTACGTCGTCGTCGCGTTCTCGATCCTCGTGCAGGGGATGACCGTGAAGCGTCTCGTCAGCCTGATCCCCCGATCGGACTGAGGCGTGGGCTCGGAAATACTCCCGAGGCGACCCGCAGGAAGGGAGCGTAGAATGCAGGAACGAGGGCGGGGGGCGACCAGATGACGAAGAAGGAGAAGAAGCGGAGGTTCGGGTGCCTCGGGAAGGCCCTCGCCCTGGTCCTGGTCGGGTTGGGATTGATCGTCCTGATCGGCCCGGCGGTGGCCGCGCCTTTCGTCCGGAGGGTGATCGAGGAGAGGATCGCGAAGGAAACCGGCGGAGAGGCGACGATCGAGCACCTGGGCTTCTCGTTCTTCGGATCGGCCGAGATCGAGGGGCTCGATGTCCGGGACGCGGAAGGAAACGACCTGGCCTCGCTCGACTCGGCCCGCGCGACCTTCTCACCCCTCGATCTGATCGCCGGGCGCCTCGAATTCCAGGTCGAGGCGGCGGGCGCCGAGATCCACGTGCAGATCGAGGAGGACGGAGGCTGGAGCGTCGGCGAGATCGGGGGACCGAGCGGGGCCGAGGAGGAGGAGGAGACGGAGGCGGTCACCGGCCTCCCGGACGTGCGCGGTCGGTTCGTGGCCACGGACACGCGGATCGTTCTTCACGGAACCGACGAGAGCACGATCCTGTCGGGAGGGCTCGACGTCGACGTCGAGCGCCTGGACCGTCCCGCGAAGATCCGGCTCGACGGTCGCGTCGCGGGTCCCGGCGGCCCGGCGGGGACGGTGGTCGTCGGGGGCGAGGCGACCCTGGCCGCGGGAGGACTGGATGCGGGCTTCCAGCCCGAGGGACGTTTCCGCGTCGACGCCGAGGAGCTCCGACTCGAGGCCTTCGAGCCGCTCGTCACCCTGCTCGCGCCCGTCGCGGAGCTGGGGGGGCGCGTCGAGGGCGAGGTCGAGGCCGTCCTGAGCGAGGCCCTCGCCCTGCGAGTCGACACCAAGCTGTCGCTTCGCGAGCTCCACGTGCGAGGCACGGAGCCCGACTCGAGCCTCGACGTCGCGCTCCTCGAGATCGAGGGCGGAAGCGAATCGCTCGCGGAGGACGGGTATCGACAGACGCTGCGGCTGAGGGCCGACGACTTCCTCGCCCTCGACTACGAGGGCACGCTGCGCGACGCGGACGGAGGCGGAACGGGAATCGAGGGCACGTGGACCCTCGACGGCTCGCTCGCCGAGCTGACCGGAGCGATTCGCCAGTGGCTCCCGATCAAGTCCGGCTTCGCGATCCGGGGAACCGTGCGGGCGCGCAACGACCTGAGCGTGGTCCTTCGCGACGGAGAGCTGCGCGATCTGGACACCTCGGTGGACCTGGGAGTCGAGGGGCTCGCGGTGCGGGACGAGGAGGGTCGCGACGTGCCGCTCGACGACCTCGAGAACGTGGATCTCCGGGCGAAGGCCGGCTTCGACTTCGACGAGGGTCTCCTCTCGGTGCGCGAGCTCGCCTTGACCGCCGGTCCGATACGCGCCGGAGGGCAGGTCGAGGTCGCGGGGATCCTCGCCTCGGACGGGAGCGGCCTCGCGATCCAGGATTCGGAGCTCGCCCTCGAGGCCGACCTCGATCGGCTGCACGAGACGCTCTCACGCTTCGTCGACCTGGAGGCGACTCCTTTCGGGGGTCGGCTGACCGCGAACCTGCTCGCGCGAGGCGACGAGGAGCGCGCGCATCTGACGGGAGACCTGCACGCCACGGGGCTCGTGCTGGGAGGAGGCGAGGAGGAGGCGGCGCGCGAGCTCGGTGACCTGGAAGCCACGTTCGACGCCACGTACGTCTCCGCGGACGATCGGCTCGAGCTCGGCTCGGCCCGGGTGAAGAGCGCTCCGCTCGAGGCCACGGCGAAGGGAAGGATCGATCGTCTCACCTCGGGGGACGATCTCGCTCTCGATCTCGACGTGGGCGTGAGCACGACGCTCACGCGGCTCCTCGCGGAGCTGCCTCCAGACGGTGGTTTCCCGATCCGCGAGGGCCGGGGCTCCGTGAACGCGCAGGTCAACCTGCGGGGAGGCACGGACGAGCTCGAGATCGAGGGGAGCGCGGAGATCACCGGGCTCGAGCTCGGCATCGAGACCGAGGCGACGGGGGAAGAGCTCTGGACCATCGCCGAGTCGAAGGTCTCCGCCGAACTTCGCGGCACGCTCGTCGCGTCGTCGGGAAACCTGTCGATCGAACGGCTCGCCCTGGATTCCGAGACGGCGCGGGGCGAGGTGTCGGGGCAAGTGCGAAACCTGGTCGGCGGCGGCGACGAGAGCACGGGCGAGGACGTCGTCCTGGAAGGGGTGCGGGGCGACCTCCACTACGTGCCTGATCGGCTGGGCCCGTTGCTCGCTCCGTGGCTGCCCGGTCGGCTCTCCGGCGAAGAGGCCGAGCGCGTGTCTTTCGAGCTGGAAGGGCGCGCGAGCGAGATCGACCCGCTCGTGCTCCTCGCAGGCACCGAGGGGCAGGCGGAGGTCGGTTTGGGGCGCTTCGAGCTGGGCGGCTTCGACACCGACGGGACGTTGCGCGTCGACCTCGGTGAGAAGACCGCGTGGGAGGGAGAGTTCTCCGCGAATGGCGGCACGCTCACCATGACGGGCGAGATGGACCTTCGCGAGGCCGGTCCCGACGGAGCGCCGCCGCGCTCGCGGATCGCGGTCGAGATGAGCGGCGTGGGCGCCAATTCGAAGCTGAGCCCCCTGCTCTCGATGGTCCACCCCGCGTTCGCCGCGGTCGACAACCTGGAGAAGGGTGAGATCGAGGGCTCGATCGCCTGCGACCTCGACCTCACGTTCGACGGAGCGCTGACCCCGGAGCTCCTCGAGGGAGGGTGGGACGCCCTGCCCAAGGCCAACCTCAACGGCACGGGTCGGCTGTCGATCAGCGACGCGGCCCTGCGTGGCTCTCCTCTCTTCGACCTCATGCTCGGCGAGCTCGGCGCCGACCCCCAGCGCACGATGAGCATCCGCCCGGTCGAGTTCGCGATCGAGAAGGGGCGGCTCCGCTACGCGAAGCCCTGGACGTGGACGATCGACGGCACGAAGACCACGTTCACGGGTTCGATCGGCCTGGACGAGACGCTCTCGCTCACCTGGAACGTGCCGATCGACGACAAGCTCGTGGCGAAGCACGACTACCTTCGAGCGTTGAGTGGTGAGGTCATCGAGGTTCCGCTCGGAGGAACGGTCCGGAGCCCGCGGCTGGACTGGCAGGGCGTGATCGGAGACCTGGCGTCGAAGGCCTTGCAGAACGAGGTGAAGGACCGGCTCGGCCTGAACCGGGACGGCGGCAAGTCCGGTCAGGATCCGGCCTCGATGCTTCGGGAGGCGGATCGGCTCTGGAAGGAGGGTAAGAAGGTCGAGGCGGCGGCGATCTACAAGGAGATCCGCGAGAAGCACAAGGTCTCGGTCGTCTACGCGCTCAACCGCGACCGGATCAAGAAGCGGGCGAAGTACCGGGAGTAGGATCCCGCCCGGATCAGCCGAGCCCGGCGCGGACCGAGAGAGCGACGAGGCGCTCGACCCAGGGTTCCTCGGAGAGGGGCAGGACGAGGTGTCCCGCGCGGGGGAGGATCTCCAGGCTCGAATCGGGAAGGCCGTCGTGCATGCTCTTCACCGCGGGCACGGAATCCACGATCCGGTCGCGGTCCGCGGCGAAGAGGGAGACGGGCTGGCGGATTTCGGCCAGGCGGGGGCGCAGGTCCAGGCCGTGGATCATGCGCAGTCGACGGCGGTAGCCTTTCTGGAGCAGGGCTCCGGGATGCGCCAGGAAGAGGCGGAGGGCTTCCGCATCGCGTCGCGGGTGAAAGAGCGCGGGGGGTACGAGGACCGGCCGCAGGGCCCGGTACAGGGGCCGGATGATCAGCGGTGCCAGAGCGCGGGACAGGGCGAGCCGAGCGCGCCACGGGTAGTACGCGAAGCTGTTCGCGATCATCAGCCCCGCGACGCGATCGGGATCGTCCAGCGCGAGCTGCAGGGAGACCGCCCCGCCGAACGACTCCGTCAGGACGAGCCCGCGCTCGAAGCCCGCCTCCACGAGTCGATCCCGGATCGAGCGCGCCAGCCCTTCGTAGGTATCACCCTCCGCCGGCCGCGGCTCCTCCGTCTCGAACCGCAGTCGAACGAGACGGAAGCGCTCCGCGATCCGCTCGGCGGTGGCGAGCAGGTAGTTGCCGGTTCCGTCGATGCCCGGGACGTAGGCGATGGGCGGCCCCTCGCCGGAGATGTCGCGTATCGCGGCGCGCATGGTGACGGCTCAGTTTCCACGGGCCCGGGTCGAGGCGAGCGTGTTTTCCCGCGGCTCCGTGCAACCGGACGGCGCTTCGGTCGATCGCCCTGGGGTGGAGGGGGCGGAGGTGGGCGACCTCCCCGACCCGCTCCGAAGCCCCGGAGGTTCCCCGAGCCCCCCCCCCCCCCCCCCCCCCCCCGAACGCAGGAAAAACCCCAAACCCCAAAAAAAAAAAATTACGTCGTTCGAGCCAGGATCGCCCCGCGGAGGGCTCCATCGAGCGGCGGAGCGCCCTCAAGCCGTCACCCGGGGGGCAGCCGATAAGGGAAAGTTCGAGGACCCGAATCCCGGGTCCCTGTCGTTCTGCGTTCCTTGACACCGAGCTCCGCGCGCCCATCCGGACGTGCGTCGATCCCCGTCGACCGGCCTGCCGGATGGGCTCCACCTCGGTGTCCCCCCGAGGAACGAAGGAGGTAACCACCAGGATGAGGATCACACTGCCCCGGGTGATCGCCGTGGCCGGATTGGTGGCCGCGGCGCCAGCGCCGTCAGCAGAGATCTACCAGTGCAGAGATGTCACTGGCTGCGTGGCGACGATCAACACGGACGATGGCAATCAGAAGAAGGTCATCTTCCGCAAGGGCGACGTCGTCAGCACCGATGCCGGCTGGGTCGTCTCCACCGATGACGGTTGGTACCGGCTGCGCTCGAAGAGGAACCAGTAACTCCTGACCATTGGAGCTCGGATGACCCGGTGCTCGAACGGCACGGGTGCTTTGCCACCCGTGGACCGCGGCGACCGTCCCCCACGCCGCGGTGAGCGTATCTCACGGCTGATCCTCCTCGCGATCCTCCTCGCCGTTGCGCCAGCGGCGATCACCTCCACCTGGCGTACCTCCGCCCAGCTTCCCCCGAGGCCCGAACCCCTCCCCGCCTTCGAGCCTTCACCCGCCCTCGAACGGAGCGCCTCCCTCCTCCCCCTGGCGACGGAACACATCGGTCACCGCGTGGCGGTCGAGGGAACGGTCGCCGACGACGAGAGCCGTACCGATCCGAGCGATCCCCGAGATCCCGCCACCACGGACAAAGGCTCCGCCGAGCTCGAGATCCTCGTTCTCGACGCCGCCTCCATGCGTCCGGTGTCAGGAGCTCACGTCGAGCTCACGCAGTCCTGCCCCACCAGCGGCGATCCGCTCGTGAGGCTCGAGCAAACCGATCCCACCGGCCAGATCACCGCCCATCTGGACCCCGGACCACTGGGCATCGTGGCCTGGAACCGGGCCGGAGTGGGCGGACCGCGCGGGATCGACGTCGAGCGCGGTCGGAACGGAACCGTCGAGATCATCCTGCGACCCGCGCGCGAGGTGACGGGCCGAATCGTGGATGCGACCAACGGCAACGCGGTCCCCGACGCCACGATCCGCTTCTGGACCTTCTCGGAGCTCGACACGGTCCGCTCCGCACGGGACGGGACCTTCACCCATCCGCGCTTCCCGGCCGACTCCCTCGCCCAGCAGATCCGCGTGGAAGCCGATGGCTACGGAGCCACCGTCCGCTACCTCTCCATCGATCTCGACGGCGCCTGGGAATTCCCCGCCCCCACCGCCGGGGGAATGACCCTGTCTCGCACGGGCGGCGCTCCATGGATCGAGATCGACCTCTACCCGGAGCTGCGTCTCCACGGCCGGGTCCTCGATCCGCACGGCCGACCGATCGAAGGCGCGGCGGTGTGCGCGGAGGGCTACTACCACATTCTGCCCAGCGTGGCGTCGTGCGACGGGGCGGAGACTACGACGAGCGATCGAGGCGAATTCACGATCGGCGCGCTGCGCCTGGACATCGGCCACTCGCTCCTGATCTCCGCGCCGGGCTTCGCGGAACGGCTCGTCGAGCTTCCCCCGTCCGAGACGAGCGACTGTGCCCTCGACGACATCCTCCTCGAGCCCGAGCTGCTGGTCGCAGGCGTCGTCGTCGACGGACAGGGGTTCCCCGTCGAGGACATCGCGGTCGCGCTCGAACCGATCGGTGCCGACGAACGAACCGAGAACGAGGTCCTGCCTTCTCGATCGCGGGAGGATTCCCTGGACGCCAACGTGCGGGTCCAGGGATCCTTCCTGCAAGCGCGCACCACGCCCGACGGCACCTTCCTCTTCGAAAACCTGGACGACCGGGAGTACGCGCTCCTCGTGTCGCGAGACGAATCACCCCTCGTCGAACGACACGTCCTCCCCCGCGACTTCGCCCAGGCCACGAACGTCGTCATCGAGCTCCCGCTCGACACCCTCGTGCTCGTCGGCGAGGTGCATGGCGCCGACGGTCCGGTGGCCGGAGCCCGCGTGGAAGTGTGGCGTCACGGAGCCGTGGCCACGGTCGTCACCGACGCCGACGGTCGCTTCCGCGTCGCGGGGCTCGACAAGCACGCCGCCTATCGCCTGACCGCCATCGCCACGAACGGGGAGGAGGTCGTGCAGCGCGTACAGACCTCCGCCTGGGCCTGGGAGTGCCCGGTCCTGCGCCTGACGCCCTCGCCGCACGAGAGTCTTGCCCTTCTGGGCGAAAAGTGACCAAATGGTCTCGGTCGATGCGGTGCCCTAGCGGGCCGCGCCGCCATCGCCCCCCCGACTGGCGCAAAGCGACTGAGCAGGATGCAACCCGAGGAGGGCAAGCCACGGAAGGGCTCGCCGCACGGGGCCGGTCCCCGAGCTTCGAGCTCCGATCCCCTTCCGCCGATCGTCTCGGCGGCGCTGGAGGAGCACAGTGAATCGCTCCTCGCCCGCCTGAACCGCATCGAGAAACACAGCCCGTCCAGCGAGCGGTACACGATCATCGGAGAGATCGGCCGGGGCGGCATGGGGCGTGTCCTGCGGGTCTGGGACAACGACCTGGGGCGCGAGCTCGCCATGAAGGTGATCCCCATCACGCCGGAGGGCGAGCTGACCGAAGAGGACCGCTCGGATCACGAGCGACGCATCGGCCGCTTCATCAACGAGGCGCGCGTAACCGGCCAGCTCGACCACCCGGGGATCCCCCCGGTCCACGAGATCGGGGTGAACGACGAGGGCCTGCTCTACTTCACGATGCCCTACGTGCGCGGCATGGATCTCGAGAAGGTCTTCGAGTGCGTGCGCACGGGCGCGGAAGGCTGGAACCGGACCCGCGCCCTGAACGCGCTGCTGAACGTCTGCATGACGGTGGCGTTCGCGCACTCCGAGGACAAGGGGATCGTGCACCGCGACCTGAAGCCCTCGAACATCATGGTGGGCGAGTTCAACGAGGCCTACGTGATGGACTGGGGGCTCGCGCTCGTCCTCGGCATGCAGGAGCAGAGTCGCGTCGTGGGCACGCCCGCCTACATGCCCCCGGAGCAGGCGATGGCCCGGGCCGAGGACATCGGTCCCCGCTCCGACGTCTACGCCCTGGGCGCGATCCTCTACGAGCTCCTGGTGGGTCGCATGCCGCACCAGCTCTCCCTCGAGGAAGGCAAGGCGGACCTCGACACCGTCGTCGGAGTCCCTCCCCGCCGGATCTCGAAGGCGGCTCCGGACACCCCCGGCGAGCTCGCGGCCATCTGCGAGAAGGCCATGGCCCGCGACCCGGAGGATCGCTACGAGGACGCCGGCGCGATGGCCAAGGAGCTACGCGCTTTCCTGGAGAACCGGGTCGTCGCCTCCTACGAGTCGGGGACGCTCCCCCGTCTGCGCAAGTGGCGACAGCGCAACCTCAACCTGGCCCTGGCCCTCGAGGCGCTCGTTCTCCTCGTCGCCATCAGCTTCACCGCCTTGTACTTGTTGAACCGGGACAGGCTGAGCAAGGTGGAGGCCGCGAAGAAACATGCGGAGGACGAGAGTGCGATCGCGATCGCGTACGCCTACGCCAACGACATCCGCATGGCGGAGATGTATCTGGAGCGCGGAGAGACCGGCGAGGCGAAGACCGTCTTCGCGCGGGAAGATCAGTACGACCCGGAGCAGCTCGGCTGGGAGTGGGAGTACCTGAGGTCCAAGGTCGACTCGAGCCTGCGGACGCTCGAGCTCGAGAAGGACCGCCCCATCGCCCACGGCCCGCTCTCCGACCTCGTGCTCACGGTCTCCGACGACAGGACGCTGCGGCTCCTGGACACGACCTCCGAAGCAGTCCTCGGCACCCTCGAGGGGCACGAGCACACCATCTCCGTCGCCGCGTTCGGGCCTCGGGACCAGTACCTGGCGTCCGGCGACGAGGAGAACCACGTCATCCTCTGGGACGTCGAGGACGGAGAGGCCATCCGGATGTTCCGGGGCGACGAAGAGTACGGCGTGACCTCCATCTGCTTCTCGCCGTCGGGCGAGCACCTGGCGTGGAGCGAGGGTCCCCGGATCCACGTCCGGGAGGTGATGGGCGGCGGAGTGGTCGCCGACATCTTCGATCCCTCCGAAAGCGACGACCTCGATCCCGGAAGCGCCAACTTCACGCAGATCGTGTACGGAGACGCCGAGGATCGGATCATCACCGTCAACAAGTACAACCACGTCGAGATATGGAGCATCCCCGCCGGAGAGCGAATCGCCACCCGGTCGAGGGAGGGTGATTTCCAGCCGGCCCCTCCGATTGCCGTACACCGTGGCGCGGCGGTCCTTGCCGTCGGCAGCAAGAAGCCGAGCGTTCACATCCTGAACGCATCGACGCTCGAATCCGTCACCGACTTGCCGCTCTCCTCCTGCCTCGCGGGAGGTCTGGCGTTCGACGGCGACCGCCTGATCGTGGGCACGAACCGGAACACTCTGGAGATCTGGGACGTGCGGGCTCGGAAGTGTATCAGCCGACAGTACGGCCATAACCGGAACGTCATCGGAGTCCACGTCCGCCGGGACGACGGCCTCATCACCTCCTACTCGATCGACGAGACGGTCAGGACCTGGAAGCCCCAGGGCGGCGCGGAGCTCCTCGCGCCGAGTGGCGAGGACCGGATCCGCTGTCTCGCCTTCAGCCCCGACGGTCGGACGATCCTCGCCGGCTCCGCGGACGCCGAGCTGGGGGATCCGCGCCTGAGCTTCTGGGATTCCCGGACCGGCGAGCTCCGCGAGTCGATCGAGACCCCGGGAGTCGTCGACTGCATCTCGTTCCACCCCACCAACGGCTCCTACGCCTACGCCTGCAACGAGGGATGGATATCCGAGAGGCCGACTCCGATCTACATACGCCGGCCGGGCCGGGAGCCGGAGCTCGAGCTCCACGGTCACGAGTACTTCATCGACACCATCGCCTTCTCCCCCGATGGCAGGCACCTGATCTCGCGAGACACGGGCGGGGTCATTCGACTCTGGGACGTCCGGGACGGCCGGGAGGTCTATCGAGACGAAGGGCTCGACGAGAACAACGCGTCCGTCGCCTTCAATCCCACGGGAGACCTGTTCGCGACGGGATCGGAGGAGGGGGTGGTGGAGATCCGCAGGGCCGACGACGGCTCGCTCGTGAGGACGGAGAGCTGGGAGGAGGGCATCTGGGCCTTGACCTTCAGCGCGGACCGGAACTGGCTCGCCGCGGGCACGCACAAGGGAACGATCGTGATCTGGCAGACGACGGGCGGTGAGAGCGCGAAGGTCCTGGAGGACCCGGAATCGATCATCACCTCGTTCGCGTTCCACCCCGACGGCTCGCGCATCGTCGCGGGCTCGGCGACGGGAACCGTCCGCCTCTGGGACACGGAGCGCGAGGAGCTCCTGCTCACGCTCCGCGAGGGATTGCAAAACGTGACGACCGTCGCCTTCAGCCCGAAAGGGGACCGGATAGCCGCGGCGTGCTTCGAGGGCATCTGGATCTGGAACGTTCCTGCTCCGACCGACGCGATTCCCCGGCATGGCCCTCGGTAGCGCGAGCGCGGGAGTACACTCGTCTCGATGAACCCCATCGAGATCAGCCGGGAGCTGACGCGCGAGGTGGCCGGACTTCGCTTCGGTCCTCCGGTCACCCACGTGTACAACCCCCTCGAGTACGCGCGGCAGACGCACGAGCAGTACCTCGAGCGATTCGCGCGGCCCGGCGTCGAGGCGGTCTTCCTTGGGATGAACCCCGGCCCCTGGGGGATGGCCCAGACCGGGGTGCCGTTCGGGGAGATCGGCGTCGCGCGCGACTGGCTCGGCATCGAGGGGCACGTCGCACGACCGGATCCCGAGCACCCCAAGCGCCCCGTCCTCGGATTCGACTGCGAGCGGAGCGAGGTGAGCGGGCGGCGGCTCTGGGGATGGGCCCGGGATCGGTTCGGCACTCCGGACGCCTTCTTCGCGCGCTTCTTCGTCTGGAACTACTGCCCCCTCGCCTTCCTGGAGGAGACGGGGCGCAACCGCACGCCCGACAAGCTGCCCGCGGCGGAGCGAAAACCCCTGTTCGAGGCGTGCGACCGCGCGCTCGGGCAGATGATCGAGACGATGGGGCCCGGGTGGATCATCGGCGTCGGCCGGTTCGCCGAAACGCGGGCGAGGAAGGCCCTGGACGGCCACGAGCCCCGCATCGGCACGATCCTCCACCCCAGCCCGGCGAGCCCCGCCGCGAACCGGGGCTGGGCCTCCACGGTGGAAAGCCAGCTCGAGGGGCTCGGCATCATCCTCTGACCGGGATTCCCACAAGCGATCCCCCGGAACCGGCTCGGAGAAGCGGGGTTCAGAACCGACGCTCCCCGCGGAGTAGAATGGTCCGCACAGGAAGCCGCAATCTCACAGACAGGAGGAAGTCCCGTGATCCGTCTCATCGCCATCCCCACCGTGCTCGGTCTCGCCCTGGCCGCCGGAGTGACGCTGTCCAACAGCTACGAGGAAGACCGAACGCTACGCATCGAAGCCAAATCCACCATCGAGATGGAGACGACCTCTTCCTCGATGGAGCGCGATGGAGAGCCGGTCGAGGGCCGCTTCGGCGGCGCGGGCGCGAGCTCCGAGGAGACGCGCACCGTGGTTCAGCTCGACACCGTCCTGGCAAACGACGACGGCACGCCGACGAAGGTGCGCCGCGTCTACGAATCCGTCGAAGGAGGTACCACGCGCACCTTCGGCGAGAACTCGATGGATCAGGAGCTCGAGAGCGCCTTCTCTGGCGTCGAGCTCGTCCTCGCTCTCGAGGATGGAGATCTGGTCGTCGAGGTGACCGACGGGGAGGAGCCCGATGACGAGCTCCTCGCTGGCCTCTATCTCGAGATGGCGCTCGACGCGCTCCTGCCCGACGACGAAGTGGATGTGGACGACACCTGGGAGATCGACGCCGACGTGATGAATCGCCTCCTGGGGTTGGACATGAACGAGATCCTCTTCCAGCGCCCCGAGCCGGAGGAGAGAGAGCCTCGCGGCGAGGGCGGACGCGGCGGCCGCGGCCGGGGCATGCGCGGTCGCGGGGGCACCAACGTTCTCGCACTCTTGACGAGCGACGAGTGGGAGGGCGAGGCGACGCTGGTGTCCGAGGAGGAGGAAACCGACGAGGGAACCGGCGCGTTGATCGAGTTCGAAGCGGAGTGCTCCGGGGACCTGCCCGAGAGGGAAGACCGCGGAGGACGGAGCTTCGCCGCTCTGCTCGTTCCCGCCGTCGCGGCCGTGCCCGAGAACACGTTCGAGATCGAGCTCGAGGGCAAGATGATCTTCTCCGTGGAGGAGAAGCGTCCCCTGTACCTCGAGGTGGAGGCGTCGATCACCATCGAGACCTACCGTGAGTTCTCCCGGGGCGACATGGTGATGACGATGGCCAGCACCCAGGAGGGGGCGTTCGAGTACGTGGTCTCGGTGACCGTCGAGGAGGAGTAGCCACCGCGCGAGCAACGCTCGGAGGCGACCTACGCGCTCAGGAGCCGGTTCGGGGCAGCTTCGCCCCGACGCGGCGTAGCTCGCCCTCGAGCAGGGCGCGCAGCTCCCGGACCTTCTCCGGCCGGCGCTCGCTCAGGTCCTCGGTCTCGCCGAGATCCGACTCCAGATCGTAGAGCTCGACCCGCGGCCCCTCCCACCACAGGATCAGCTTCCACCGGCCCGATCGCACGATGCTGTAGGGGCTCACGTCGCGACCCCGGTAGTGCGGGAAGTGCCAGAAGAGGGTGTCTCGATCCAGCGATGTCTCGCCGCGGGACTCCAGGTGCTCCCTCAGGCTGATCCCGTCGAGCGCGATCCCCTCCGGCGGCGCGACGCCGCAGGCGTCCAGGACCGTGGGCAGGAAGTCCATGCTGATCACGGGCGCCTCGCTGACGGTCCCCGCCTCCACCACGCCCGGCCACCGCACGATGAGGGGAACGCGAATCCCGCCCTCGTAGGGATAGCCCTTTCCCGAGCGCAGCGGCGCGTTGTGCGTGGGCCCCAGGAGCCCCCCGTTGTCGGAGGAGAAGATCACCAGCGTCCGATCCGCGATCCCGAGCTCGTCGAGCGTGTCCAGGACGCGCCCCACCGCATCGTCCACGCTGTGGACCATCGCGGCGTAGGTCGCGTTCTTCTGGTTCGTCGGAGGCTTCGCCCGGTAGCGCTCGATCAGGTCCTCCTTCGCCTGGAGGGGCGTGTGCACCGCATAGTTGGCCAGGTAGAGGAAGAAGGGCTCGTCCTCGTGCTCGCGGATGAACCGCACGGCTTCGTCCGCCTCGCGGTCGGTGAGGTACTCGCCCTCCTTGCGCGGTTCGAGGGTGGGGATGTCTCCCTGCCGCTTCTTGAAGTACGGATCGAAGTAGCTGGGCGGCTGACCGTAGTCGCAGCCGCCGTGGTTGAAATCGAAGCCCTGCTGCTCCGGGAACCACGCGCACAGCCCGAGGTGCCACTTGCCGATGTGACACGAGACGTATCGCGAGCTCTTCAGGGTCTCGGCGATCGTGACTTCCTCGCGTTCCAGCCAGAGCGGGTTGCGGGGAACCTCGAGCTCGCGGTTCTGCGGCTGGAAGTACCCCGAGGGATTCTGTCCGTCCGGAGGCAGGTTGCCCCCCTGGAACCGCGATCGAATCCAGTCGGTGATCCCCAGCCGCGCGGGCGAGCGCCCCGTCATCACCGCGGCCCGGGTCGGGGAGCAGATCGCGGCCGCGGCGTAGGCGTTGGTGAAGCGCATCCCCTCCGCGGCGAGCCGGTCGATGTTGGGGGTCTCGTAGTACTCGCTGCCGAAGCTCGCGAGATCGGTCCAGCCGAGATCGTCCACGAGGACGAGCACGACGTTGAGGGGCTCGCGATCGCGATCCGCGCCGAGCGCGCTGCACGCGGCGAGCAGGAGAGCGAGAGAGCAGAGATGCAACGCCTTCATTGGACTCAGTCCTTCAGCATGGCGAGCAGCCGATCGAGCACCACCTCGCCCTTCGCCCGCAGGCCGTTGTGCTCGAACTCGTTCGTGATCCACGCCTTCATGCCCCCGATGGCGCGCGAGGTCTCCAGCGAGAAGCCGCGCTCGACGTACATGTCGTCGTGGTAGATCAGCGCGGCCGAGGGCACGGCGTTCGCGCGCAGGGCGTCCTCGTCGTAGAGCACGGGCCAGCCGTCGTCTCGCGCCAGCAGCTCGGCGGTCTCCTTCAGGGGGCGGAGCGTGGGCAGCTCGTCGAACATCCACGGATAGATCATCTCGCCCGTGAGCAGGACCGGATCGGACGCGGTGGGCTCGAACTGGTGAAACTCCGCGCGGATGCGTTGCGCGGACCAGTTCGACGCCGCGCCCTGGGTGTAGCACGCCTCGTGCAGGATCGAGAAGATCGGGTTCGTGTCGAAGTGCAGGGCGCTCTCGAAGCCGCGGAGGAAGGTGTAGGACAGCTCGCGTCCCTCCGGTCCCGGCACGAACGCCTCGTCCACGAGGTAGTGCACCGTCTCGAAGCCGTCGCTGAATCCGAAGAGCAGCCCGAGCTGCTGGAATCGGCGAACACTCAGCAGTCCGCCCGTGGGCAACTCGACCTCGTTCGCATCGAGGTAGTCGACGATCTCGCGCATCCGCACCACGTCCGCGGGGTAGCGCTCGTAGTAGCGGTGGTTCTTCTCCTCGACCAGGCGATACGTGCGCCGGTAGATGTCGTCGCAGCTCGCGCCCAGCGAGGGCAGGCCGCCCGTGGTGATCACGCCCTGCAATCCCTCCGGAGCCGAGGAGAGGTAGTGCACGATGCAGAAGCCCCCGTAGCTCTGACCGAGCACCGTCCACTTCGACCCCTCTCCGAGCAGCGCCCTACGTACCAGCTCCGCGTCCCCGACGATGGAATCCGAGCGGAAGTGTCGCAGGTACGCAGCCTGCTCCGCCGGTCCTCCTCGCGCGGCGAGGCTCCGGTAGTCGACGGGCGTGCTGCGAGCGGTGCCGCGCTGATCGAACATGAGCACGCGGAAGTCCTTCAGGGCGCGCCCGACCCAGCCGGACGCGTCCATCGGCCGCGGCGCCCCGAAGCCCGGCCCGCCCTGGAGGAAGACGAGCACGGGCAGGCTCTCGCGCTGCTTGTCCGGCGCCCACAGCTCGCGGGCGAACACGGTGATCGTCTCGCCACCGGGATCGGAGTGATCGAGGGGAACGAGGAACTCGTGATCCTGGAGGACCAGGCCGGGAATCCGATACGGCTCCGCGGCGACGTGTCGGGCCTCGCCGGCCGAGAGAGAGGGGTTCTGCATGGGCTCATCATGCCGGGACCTCGTCCGCGGCGTCCAGGGATCACGTACCGGAGGTGCGGGACACGGGGGGCAGCGCTTCCTCGAGCACGCCCTTCGCCTTCGGCCACACGAGGACGGCCTCCACGATCATCCACCCCTCCAGGACGAGCGTCGCCACGGCCACTCCGCACAGCAGCCAGTCGGGGTTGTCCGCGCGCAGCCAGTCGGCGAGGTTCGCGATCATCGCCCAGGCCGGCATGAGCAGCATGAAGAACATGGGCACGACGGCGAACAGCACGTGGATTCCCCGGCGCCACAGCCAGAAGCTGATCACCAGGAAGGCGAGCCCTCCGATGAGCTGATTGGTGGCCCCGAACATCGGCCACAGGAGCAGGCCTCCGCTACCCGCGGTGCTCCAGCTCCAGTCGCCCCAGCCGCCCGAGGGCAGGGCCGCCATCCCCGCGGCGAGGATCACGGCGAGGATCGCGGCGCCGTGCTTGTTGGTCAGGATCGCGAGCGGGTTGCTCCGCGGAGCGCCTCCCGGACGAGCCCCGCGCGAACCGAACGTGCCGGCCAGCTCCTGGATGACGTAGCGTTGCAGGCGGCAGGCGGTGTCGAGAGTCGTGCCGGCGAAGGAGGCCACGAGCACGCCCATCAACGCCACCGCCACCGCGGCGGGCAGGCCGAGCGCGCGCAGGAAGTTCGCGGAGCCGTCGACGAAGGCGCCGACCTTCGCCCCCAGTCCGGCCGCCGCGCCCCAGGACGAGTAGCGGCTCAGCCACGCCGCCTCGCCCGTGAGGGTGCCGCTCTCCGCAACGGATCCCAGTCCGAGGCCCGCGCAGCACGCGAGGATGACGAGAGTGGCCAGGAAGCCCTCGGTGAGCATGGATCCGTAGCCCACGAGCTGGGCGTCGCGCTCGCATCGGAGCTGCTTGCTCGAGGTGCCGCTCGACACGAGGCAGTGGAATCCGCTGACCGCTCCGCACGCGATGGTGATGAACAGGAACGGCAGGATCGCGGGCGCCCCCTCCGGATTCCACTGGACGGCGGGGGCCACGAGCTCCAGAGCGGGCCGGCCGATCCCCTCGACCGCCGCTCCGCCCACGAACGCGGCCACGCACAAGCCGACGATCACCAGGGCCAGGGCGGTGAGAAGCTGCAGGCTGTTGATGTAGTCGCGCGGTTGCAGGAGCACCCAGACGGGCAGAACCGAGGCGATGTACGAGTAGACGAGCAGCACGACCACCCACGTCATCATCGGCCAGCTCGCCATGGTCTGGTTGAGCTGGCCGAGCCAGCCCTCGTTGCCGAAGACGACCGCGAGGTACATCAGGGCCAGGGCGACGAGCGACGGCACGAGCAACCGGACGCCCCGCTTGTGCAGCAGGACGCCGATCGTGACCGCGATCGGGATCTGCACGATGCACGGGAAGATGCTCGCGGGGTACTGACGGAACACCGCGGCGATCACCAGCCCGAAGATGGCCAGCACGATCGTCAGCGCGAGGAACAGGATGAACAGGAAGAGGAGCCGCACGCGCCGGTTGACGACCCGGCCCGCGATGTCCCCCACCGTCTGGCCCTGGTTCCGCAGGCTGACGACGAGGGCCCCGAAATCGTGCACCGCTCCGATCAGGATCGAACCCAGGACGACCCACACGAGCGCCGGCACCCATCCCCACATGACCCCGATCGCCGGTCCGACGATCGGCCCCGTTCCCGCGATCGAGGTGAAGTGGTGGCCGAAGACGACGCTCTTGGAGGTGGGAACGAAGTCGCGGTCGTCCTCGAGCTCCACGCTGGGAACCGGCGCATCGTCCTTCAGCCGGAATGCGCTCCGCGCCAGCCAGCGACCGTACGTGTGGTAGACGACGACGTAGAGCCCCAGCACGCCGAGGGCGATCAGCAGCGTGAGCATCCGGGGATCGTACGATTCCGAGCGGCTTATCAGAGCGCGAAGCCCGAAAACCCGCACTGGCCGGAGGGGGGATTCCCGCCCGGCCAGGGCTCTTGGCGCGCCCGGGGCGGGTGCGACT
Organism: uncultured Planctomycetaceae bacterium; assembly: GCA_964428225.1. GTDB lineage: Bacteria > Planctomycetota > UBA1135 > UBA1135 > JBFMCU01. Next base: position 6,601 of record CAYRXS010000030.1, on the reverse strand, counting down.
CGAAAGTGGGAAAAAGCCCGTGCTCGGCGGCATCGCGTCGCAGAAACTCCAATCGGATGTCGAATCCGATGGTCGGCGGGTGAAGGACAGGTTGATGGATGAGCCTTCGGAGAGCGCGGTTCTCGAGTTCATGGCTCGCTTCCTCGCCGATCGCGAGAAGGGGGAAGCGCGCCCGCTGGACGACTACCTGCCGCTGTACCCGGGACACGAAAGGCAAGTCGGCGAGGAGTACGCCGCGCTCATCGGGGCATCCGCGGAGGACACGTTCGAGACCGACCCGGAGCGCCTGGAGACCCTGGGCCCCTACCGGCTCGTGCGCGAGATCGGGCGGGGCGGGCAGGGTTCGGTCTGGCTGGCGGAGGACACGCGGTTCGCGCGGCAGGCGGCGGTCAAGGTCGTCCCCCGCTCGCCATTGCTCGGTGATCTGAGCCCGCGCCTGCGGCGGGAGGCGCAGGTCACCGCGAGCCTGGACCACCCGGGAATCTGCGCGGTCTACGACGTGGGCGCGGAGCGCGGCGTCGCCTGGATGGCGATGCGCTACGTCGACGGCGAGGTGCTCACCGAGTGGTGGAGCCGACAGCCCCCGGGAGCGGGAAGGACCACTCTCCTCCTCGAGCTCCTCGAGCAGGTCGCTCGCGCGCTGCACGTCGCCCACGAGGCGGGCGTCGTTCACCGCGACATCAAGCCGAGCAACATCATGGTCGCGCGGGACGGATCGCCGGTGATCCTCGACTTCGGGGTGGCCCGCCAGGACGAGGACGGCATGCTGCTGACCCTGTCCGGAGACGCGGTGGGCACGCCCGCCTACATGTCGCCCGAGCAGCTCGGAGCCGGCGAGGCCCGGGTCGATCGCCGGACGGACGTCTGGTCGCTCGGGGTGACCCTCTACGAGGCCCTGGCGGGGGAACGCCCGTTCGTCGCTCCCACGCGTGACCGGCTGATGCGGACGATTCTCGAGTCCGAGCCCGCGAAGCTCTCCGGATCGATGCGCAACGTGTCGAGGGACCTCGACGTGGTGATCCGCACCGCACTGGAGAAGGACCTCGATCGACGCTACCAGAGCGCTCTCGATCTCGCCGAGGACCTGCGGCGCTTCCGCGAGCACGAGCCCGTCCTCGCGCGTCCGGCGAGCGTGCTGCTGAAGCTGCGCCGGTGGGCGCGCCGGAATCCCGCCCTCGCCGCGGCGCTGACCGCCCTGTTCCTGGTCCTCGTCGTGGCCGTCGGAGTCACGTCGACGGCCCTGCGTCGCACCCGGAGCACTCTCACCGACAAGGAGGCGCTCCTCGACGACGTGACCCGCCTCTCGGATCAGAAGGTGATCCGGGATCTGCTCGGGCAGATGCAGCTGCCACGCCCCCTCACCCCGAAGACGGCACCGGAGATCGAGCGCTGGATCAATCGAGCCCGTGAGGTGCTGGAGCGCGCACCGCTCCACCAGCAGGCCCACGACACGGCCATGGTGCGGATCCTGATAGACAGGCACGGCCAGCCCGTATCGGGGCGAGACGCGGAAACCGACGTCTGGTTCGCGGAGCAGCTCGGCCAGCTCCTCGAGGACGTCGTCCTGATTGACGAGGCGATCGCGGTCATGGAGCCGAGGCTCGCCTTCGCCCGGAACGTGCAGCGCCTCACGATTGAAGAGCACGCGGACGCTTGGGACAAGGCGATCGCGGAGATCTTCGCGGATCCCCGGTTCGAGGGACTCGTGATCCGCCCGCAAATCGGACTGATCCCGCTCGGGCCCGACCCGGAGACGGGTCTCCAGGAGTTCGCGCACCTGCAGAGCGGATCGATCGCGCGACGCGACCCTTCGACGCACCGACTCGTCCTGGAGGAGGATACGGGGATCGTGCTCGTCCTGCTCCCCGGCGGAACCGCGGTGGTGGGCGCCGAGCCGCCCGGGCCCGAGCGGCCGGAGGGATCCCCCAACGTCGATCCGCACGCCGGGCAGTGGGACGGACCGGTGCAGACCGTGCCGCTGGATCCGTTCTTCCTCTCCAAGTACGAGATGACCCAGGGCCAGTGGCGACGTCACGACGGCGCGAATCCCAGCGCCTACCAGCCGGGCCGTACCCAGGTGGAGCTCGCCCTCCCGATGCGGCATCCGGTCGAGATGATCACGGTGGCCGAGGCGAAGCGAGTGCTGGGCCAGCTCGGCCTCGCGCTTCCCACCGAGGTGCAGTGGGAGTATGGATCGCGGGCGGGGACGACCACGATCTGGTGGACGGGGAACGAGCCCGAGAACGTCGCGGGAGCTGCGAATCTCGCCGACGTCCACGCCAAGGAGCACGGCGGGCACGAGGGATGGCGATACGACCTCTGGCTCGACGACGGTCACACCTCGCACGCTCCGGTCGGGAGCTTCCTGCCCAATCCCTTCGGGCTCCACGACACGATCGGCAACGTGTCGGAGTGGACCGACAGCACGTGGGAGGACTGGCGCAAGTTCGCACCCCGAGCCGGTGACGGCGCGTGTCCGGGCGAGGAGGATTCCCTCGTTCACCGGGGGGGGAACTTCTCGCGCAACGCCGCGTTCTCGCGCTCGGGCCAGCGCGAGGCCTACCCTCCCGGAACTCCCACGCACTCGGTGGGATTGCGGCCGGCGCGCGTGCTCGAGGAGTAGGGCGGCGTCGCCTACCGCTCGTCACAGCCGCCACGGGCCCCGCATCGCCCGCGTCAGCATCCGGTTGGCGGGGGCGTCTCCGGGGAACTCCTCCGCGACCGGATCCCACTTCAGCTTCTTCCCGAGCTGGAGGGAGAGATTCGCGAGGTGGCACACCGTGGAGACGCGGTGGCCGATCTCCACCGGGAAGTAGGGCTCGCGCCGGGACTTCACGCAGTCGAGGAAGTCACGGATCTCGCCGCCCGGGCAGGTGCGGAGGTGGATCTCGTTCGGCCCGATCCGGGAGGTCAGGATCTTCTCGTCGGACGCCTCCAGCCGTCCCACCCATCCCCGGTTGCCGACCCAGCCCTCGGTTCCCTCGAAGCGGATGCTAGGGTCACCGTCCCGGGCGATCATCCGCACGCCGTTGGCGTACCGGTACTCGACGTGGTACTCGCGCGGCGTGTCGAAGAGGCCGGTCTCCCAGAGAGAACCCGTGGTCTCGATCTCGACCGGACCGCTGCGCTCCGTGTCGTTCCCCCACTGCGCCGTGTCGAACAGGTGGGTTCCCCAGTCCGTGATGATTCCCCCCGAGTAGTCCCGGATCCAACGGAAGTTCCAGTGGATGCGGTCCCGGGTGTACGGCGCGTAGGGAGCGGGGCCCAGCCACATCTCGTAGTCCAGCTCCTCCGGCACCGGCATGGGCGTCGGATCGCCGGGAGAGAGGGGCTGCCGGGGCAGCTCGACGCGGATCGTGTGCAGCTTCCCGATCCTCCCGTTCCGCACGAGCTCCGCCATGCGGTGGTAGACGGGCAGGGAACGGTCTTCCGTGGAGGTCTGGAAGACCGTGCCGTAGCGCTCGATGGTGTCGACCAGAATGCGGCCTTCGCCGATGGTCAGGGTCGGCTTCTCGCAGCAAACGTCCTTGCCCGCCCTCGCGGCCATGATCGAGATCGGCGTGTGCCAGTGATCCGGCGTGGAGATCATCACCGCGTCGACGTCCTCGCGGGCGAGGACCTCCCGGAAATCCCCGTAGGCCCGGCAGTCCTGGTCGCCGTAGGTGTCGTTCACGAGCCGCTGTGCGCGCCCCAGGTGGACACGATCGACGTCGCAGACGGCGACGACCCGCGCATCCGGCTGAGCGAGGAAGACGTGCAGGTTCCTCGTTCCGTGCCCTCCCACCCCGATGCAGCCGACGGTGATCCGGTTGCCGGGCGAAACGGAGTTCCGGCCGAGCACCGACGAGGGGATCACGACGGGGACGGAGATCGCCACGGCCGCGGCGCGCCCCGACTTCTCCAGGAACCGCCGGCGAGAGATGCCGCGTCTCGAGCTCATGATCGGATTCCCTCCGCGCGCGTCATGGCAACAAGGCCGCGACGCCGGCGTCCCCCTTCAGTCGTTCTCGCAGGCGCTCCCACCGTTTGGCCGACGTCTTCGCCGGCACGCCGAGGAGCTTGCCGACCTGCTCGTGGGGCAGCCCTTCCAGCCCTCGGTAGATCAGCAGGAGTCGCTCGGGATCCGGAAGCTCGTTCACTCGCTCCAGGAACCGCGTGAGCTGCTCCTGCCGGGCCACGCGTCGGCTGATGCTGGTGGCGGTGTCGGGCACGTCGGGCGCTTCGCTGGACAGCGAGAGCTCCTCGCCCCCGCCGCTCCGGCTCTTGCTCAACCGGCGCAGCGCCTGACGGAGCACGTTGCGGGCGATGCCGAAGATCCAGGCCCGGAAGTCCGAACGCTCCGGATCGTATCCGCGGAACCCCTGGAAGGCGCGACAGCAGACCTCCTGCAGGACGTCCTCGGGATCCAGCCGGCGGCGCAGGGGATCGCGCAGGTGCAGGCTCGCCCACGCATACACCGCGGGAGCGATCCGACCGTAGAGATCGGCGAAGCCACCCTCGAGGTCCGCGCGCGCGCGATCGACGAGATCCTCCGTGGCATCCTCGGGTCGAGGAGGGGGCGGCGGCGCGTCGGAGCTCATGGCGTTCCTGGGAATCGGAGGGGGCCGTCCGGAGGGCGAAGAGGATTGTACCCCACCGCCTCGTTCCCGTCGTCGAAGGCCTCCGGCAACCGCCTCACCTCCCGGGCGGTACGAACTCGCGCCGCTTCGGGTCCTCGCACTCGAGGGGCTGCTCGTCTCCGAGCTCGTCCTGCCAGCGTTCGAGCCGTTCGCGCATCTCCGCGACCCGGTTCGCATAGGTCGGATCCCCGGCCAGGTTCTGCTGCTCGTGCGGGTCTCGGCTCAGGTCGAACAGCTGGGTCACGTCGACTCGCGGGTACCGAATGAGCTTCCACCGGTCGGTACACACGGCGCGCTGGACGCCCTTGTAGGCGGTGAACACGGAATCGCGCACGGCGTTCGCGTCGTCGTCGAGGATTGGAGCGAGGCTCCTCCCGTCCACCCCGTCGGGAACGTCGACGTCGGCCAGGTCGCAGAGGGTCGGAAAGACGTCGAGGAGATACGCGAGGGCGTCCGAGCTTCCCCGGGGGATCCCGGGACCCGAGAGGATCAGGGGGGCGCGCGTGGAGTGCTCGTAGAGGTTCTGCTTGCCGAAGAGCCCGTGGCTGCCGACCGCCAGGCCGTGGTCGGAGCTGAAGACGACGATCGTGTCGTCCGCGTGCCCCGTCTCGTCGAGGGCGTCGAGCACGCGCCCGATCTGCGCGTCCATCTGGCTGATCATGCCGTAGTAGTCGGCCAGGTGCTCCCGAACGATCTCCGGCGTCCGCGGCCACGGCGCCAGTCGCTCGTCCCGTATCTTCATCTCCCCGTTGTCGAAGGGATGCAGCGGCAGGTAGTTCTCGGGCAGCGAGAGGAGCTCGGGATAGTGGAGAGCGCGGTGCTCCTCGGGCGGCGTCCGGGGATCGTGGGGAGCGGTGAAAGCCACGTAGGCGAAGAACGGCCTCTCCCCGTCGTGGCCGCGCAGGAACTCGATCGCGGCGTCGACGAAGGCCGTGCTCGAGAAGCTCGCGATCCGGTGTTGCGTCTCCTTCGGGTACTCGCCCGTGGGATCGTAGTCGAACACCTGGAGGTCGGTGTGGCTCCCCATGCCGCCGAAGAAGATCTCGTCTCCGTCCGTGAATCCCGCATTGAACCACTCCTTGCCGTTGTGCCACTTGCCGGTGCCGAAGGTCGCGTAGCCGGCGGCGCGGAGGACCGCGGGAAGGCTGGGGAGATCCGCGGAGGGGGTCGGATTCGGCCTGGAGAAGCGGAACAGGTGGCGCCCGCTCATCAGCATCGCCCGGCTGGGTGAACAGACCGCGCCCGACATCGAGCCCATGCAGTAGGTCCGCTCGAAGACGAATCCTTCGCCGACGAGCCGATCGAGGTGCGGAGTGTGGATCCGGTCGTTGCCGAGGGAACGGATCGTGTCGACTCGTTGATCGTCGCTGAAGAGGAAGAGGATGTTCGGCGGTCCCCCGAGACGATCGTCGCCGCCGGAACGGGGTTCCGGAGCGCTACAGGCCGTGAGCGCCAGAGCGATCGTCGCGACGCAAAGCAGACGATCCGGGTTCGACATGCGGCTTCCTCCGAGGAATCGATTCCCTATGATCCGCGGACCAGCATAGAGGGGGGCGGCCGAAGCTCCAGCCCACACCCCCGGTCCCTCAAGCAACTCCCCCACCATGAAGACCGTCCTCGTCCTGAACAACGACCAGATGGGTCACGGCGACCTCGAGCTCGGCCACAAGATCCTGGGCATCCTCCTGCGCAAGAGTGGCGCCATCGACGGCCTCGAGTCTCTTGTGTTCTACAACTCGGGGGTGAAGCTGCTCGTGGAGGGGTCCCCCCACCTGGCCGAGCTCTCCATGGTAGAGGAGAACGGAGTGGACCTCCTGGCCTGCGTGACGTGCCTCCGGCACTTCGACATCGAGCCGGCGGTGGGCACCGTGTCCAACATGGACGAGATCATCGCGGAGATGTCCCGGGCGGACAAAGTGATCACGCTCTAGCCCGGAATACGACGCCTCTCGTGCGTAGGGGCGTGGAATCACCCTCAGCAC
>CAYRXS010000029.1:0-39807 GCA_964428225.1 uncultured Planctomycetaceae bacterium | reverse complement strand
GGTCGGACTGGTTCGGCGCCTCCCTGGGGGTTTCGGGAGACACGGTGGTGGTCGGATCGGAGTTCGAGGACGGCAGCGCCACGGGCGTGTACGGCGATCCCCACGACAACAGCGCCCGGTGGGCCGGCGCGGCCTACGTGTTCGCGCGGAGCGGCGCGAGCTGGACCGAGGAGGCCTACCTCAAGGCCTCCAACACCGAGGCGGACGACCAGTTCGGGGCCTCCGTGGCGGTGTCGGGTGACAGGGTGCTGGTCGGGGCGACCCAGGAGGACGGCGGCTCCACCGGGGTGAACGGAGACGACACCAGCAACGGCTCCCAGGACTCCGGAGCGGCCTACCTGTTCGAGAGGAGAGGAACGAGCTGGAGCCAGGTCGCGTACATCAAGGCCTCGGATACCAGCGCGATCCAGGACTTCGGCGGCGCCGCGGCATTGTCGGACGACACGGCGGTCGTCGGCAACCTGTGGGGGGGAGGGTCCTTCGGCGGCGTGGCCTACGTGTTCGACCTCGACGCGCCGCACGTCGCTTCCTGCCAGTGGTACTGCGGTACCGGCGCGAACGCCGCGACCGACGGCTACGTGATCACCGGCCTCCCGGTCCTCGGCGGCACCTTCGGAGCCTCCGTCGCGGGGTGCGCGCCCGGCAACGTGGGAGCCGTCCTCGTCGCCTTCTCCGCGCCGCTCACGTTCCCGGGAGCGTGGGGGGAGGTCCTGGTCGACGTCACCGACCCGAACGGCGAGCTCCTCGGCGCGCCGTCCGCCCTCGGCGATCCGGCCGTGGTCCACCTTCCGGTGCCCGGCGACCCGATGTTCTCGGGCTTCGTGTTCTACACGCAGGCGGTGAGCTTCGGGGGATCCCTCTGCCTGCATTGCGCCCACGAGTGCACGATCGGGAGTTGACCGGGGTCGGTGTCTGCTCCCGTCGCGGCACGCGGCGGCAGCGCGACCTCGTCGTCCCCGCGGGCGTCTGCCAGGATCTCTCCCTCCGCTACTGATATGAGGGCCGGGCTGTCAAGTCCGGTTTGTCGTTCTCTGGCCTCCTGCATTCCCCTCGTTGTTTCTGGTGGGCGGAATCGGGGGGCGCGGCACAGGAGAGGGGCAGGGCGAGTAGAGCGCAGGGGAGGAGGAACCTCATGATGCGCCCAGTATGCCGGTGGAGCGGGCGCCTCCGCGCGCTCGTGGCCGCCCCGCAACGAGTCGGGTGTCGTCGAGCTACAGCCCCCGCGCGAGGTCCGCCTCCGCGGCGACGTGGCCGAAGGCCGCCCACTGCCCCTGGGCCAGGATGCCCTCGAAGATCTCGCGGGCCCGCTCCGTCCGGCCCTCGGCCAGGTGCCAGTTGCCGAGCCCGTAGGCCGTCGCCGCGTTCATGACCGCCCCGTCCTCCGCCCGGCTCAGCTCCGCCTCGTCGAGCTCTCCCCCGTAGAACAAACACAGGCGGTGGTACGCCATGTTCTCGATGACGCCCAAGTCGGCGGTGATCGGCTCGAGGGCGGCGACCGCGTCGTCGTTCCGCCCCAGGCGACGCAGCGCCATGTACAGCCAGTGCGTCGTCGAGACCACGTTGTCGGGACCGCGCGACGCCTCGAGGCCGCGGCGGTACGCCTCCACCGCGAGCTCGTACTCGCCCTCCAGGTAGCGCGCGAGGCCGAGGTGGTACCAGACGTTCGTGTGCAACGAGCTGACGGGGATCCCGCGGGCGTTCGGCTTCCCGTCCGGCTCGACCTCGTCCTCCGTCCCCTCGATCAGCTCCGCGGCCCGCTCGAAGTCTCGGACCGCGAGCTCGAGCCGCCTCGTGGAGACGTAGCGATGCCCGCGGTGGCGGTAGAGCCGGGCGTCCTCGGGCCAGGCGGCGATGGCCTCGGTGTAGACGTCGATCGCCTCCCGGTATCGTCCGAGGTAGGCGGTCCGTCGCCCGTGCCAGATGGCGAGCTCGACATCGTCGGGACTCGCCTGCCAGGCGAGCTTCGCCTGCTCGTGCTTCTCGAGATCCTCGGCCGTCGGCGCCGGGGCGTGGAGCGGCTCGCCGAGGAACGACGTCGCCTGCGCCTCTTCCGTCGCGTCCGCGTTGCCGCACCCGTCGCCGCATTCGTCGCCGCACCCGTGGCCGCAGGAGCCCATGGCGCCCGCCACGACGAGCAACAGAGCCGTCCGGTGGTTCATCATCTCGCCCTCCTCGTTCTCGCCCGTCTCGTGCGCGGTGCCTCGACCGTTGCCACTGGCGGGCAGATCGTAGCCCATCGTACCCCCCCGCGTCGGGTATGCTCCTCGCGTTGTTCGAGCCCCCCTGCGCGTCATGCCGTCACTCCTCCCGATCGCCCTCGCGGGTCTCGCCGCGACCGCTCCCCTCCCTCTTCAGGAAGAGTGGGAGCCGACCGCTGCCGACATCCCGCGCTACGAGGTTGTCGTTTCCTACTCCCCGGCCGGAGGTCTGGGCGAGGAGCCGGGAATCTGCCGACGCGATCCCTCCGACGTCATCCGCGTCGGCGATGCCTGGTACGTCTGGTACACGAAGGTCGTCCGGGAGAGATGTCAGCCGGGGCGGCACGGCTATCCCTCGGGCTACCAGGGCACGGTGTGGGGGGCGATCAGCCGGGACGAGGGCGCGACCTGGAAGGAGCTCGGCGAGGCGGTGCCCGCAGGATCCGCCGGCGCCTTCGACTGCACCGCGACGTTCACCCCGAACATCCTGGTGTGGGAGGGCGAGTACTACCTCTACTACACCGCGGTCGGGCCGGAGTTCGACAACGGTCCCTACGAGGATCGCAACCGCACGTCCATCGGGCTCTCCGTCGCGGCGTCCCCCCACGGTCCCTGGAAGAAGGTGTCGTCCGACCCGGTCCTCCGCTCGACGCGAGATCCTGAGCGCTTCGACAGCTATCGCGTGGACGACGCGTGCTTCTTGATCCGCGACGATCGCATCTGGATGTACTACAAGGGCCGGCAGTGGGAGAACACGCCGGGCAACACGCGGATGGGCGTGGCGACGGCGGACCGGCCCGAGGGCCCGTTCGCTCGCCTGAACGAGGGGCGGTGCGTGCAGGACTCGGGGCACGAGGTCCTGGTCTGGCCCCACGCGGAAGGCGTGATGTCGCTCGTGTCCGCCACCGGCCCGCGCGGCCGCACCCTGCAGTGGGCCCCGGACGGCCTCCGCTTCGAGGTCGTGGGCGAGCTGCCGGAGGACTACCCCCGCGCCCCCGGGCTCTATCGCCCCGACCTGACGAGCATCGCACTCGGGGAGGAGCACGCCCCCTGGGGCATCGCCATGAAGACGTACCGGGGCGATCCCCACCTCCATCGGTTCGAGCTCCGGCTCACTCCGGCGGGCGAAGACCGCTGATTCCAGGATCGCGTCGCGCCCCGCTCAGTCGCCGGACGACAGGCCCGCGATCTCCAGGATCGCCGCCGCGACCTCCGCGGCCAGGACGCTCGATCCTTCCTTCGTGAAGTGCACGTTCTCCGGTTGCTGGATCTCGGCCAGGCGCGGCAGGGCGAACGCGTGGAGGTCGTTGACGGCGACGCCGGCGTCGGTCGTGACGCGGCGGGCGATCTCGTTGTAGCGCACCGCGTCCGCGGGCTCGCGGTAGGGGCGCATATCGCCCTCCGGCACCGGGGTCGTGGTGGCGAACACCAGCCGCGCGCCGGTGGCCCGGAGGCGGGCGACGATGTCGCGCAGCTGCGCCTCGTAGCGCTCGGGCGGTGCCTGGTGGGGATCGTGGGCGTCGTGGGAGTTCTTGCCGGTCTCCGCGTCCACGCGCTTCAGGTCGTGCAGGCCGAAGTTGAAGTGGATTACATCCCAGCCGCCGCCGTCGAGAGCCAGCCAGCGTTCGAGCTCGACGACGCCGTTGTTCGTCCCCGCGCAGTTCTCCGGCTTCGCGCCGTCCGCCCTCGTCGGACGCACGACCACCGCGCGCTCGCCGAGCAGACGGCGGACCTCGTCGGTGTAGCCGATCGAGATCGAGTCCCCCAGGAGTAGCACGCGGATCGGCTCCTCGAGAGCCGGGAGGCCGTCGTCGGGGTTTGCGCGGCAGGCTCCGACCATGCACCACACGATACCGCCCAGGAGCAGGGCCCACGTTCGTTTCTTCATGCCGACATTGAAGCACGGAGACGAGTCGAGAGCGCGGGCTTTCGCGCGCTTCCCGCGGCCGCGTCGGTCTTCGCGACCCCTTCGCGCAAGGCGTGCGTACGACCTCGTCGAATCCCCTTGCCGGGAACGGAGAATCCGCTTACCACGGTGGAACGAGCCAGAGAGAGCGAGTCCCGAAGGCCGAAAGACATGCAGACACTCCTCCTCCTCCCCGCGCTGTTCCTACCCCTGCCCTCGGCGTCCGGTCCGTCGGAGGTCGTCGTGGTGCGCGTCGATCTCCCGGAGCCCGGACCCTGTCTGACCCCCGAGGAATGGGACGAGACGCGGGCGGCGGCCGAGCGGAACCTGGCCGAGCTGAGCGCCCGGTCGTTGCTCCCGCCCGGAGCCCCCTCGAGGTCGGTCCTCTTCGAGTGGCCCCTGCGCGCGGCCAACGGGCTCGATGACTTCGGGTACCACGTGATCTCGGGCTTCCCGGATCTCGAGGACGTCGTTCCCGGAGGCCTCCTGGACTACGAATGCGGCCAGCGCACCTACGACGGCCACAACGGAACCGACTCCGTGCTCTGGCCCTTCTGGTGGTACAAGATGGACCACGACCAGGTCGAGATCGTCGCCGCCGCCGCGGGCGTCATCTTCGACAAGGCGGACGGCTACGACGATCGCAGCTGCACCGCCGGCGGCTCGTCGAACAAGGTGGCCATCCGGCATGCGGACGGCACGATGGCGTGGTACCTCCACATGAAGAAGTGGTCGGTGACGACGAAGCTCGTCGGCGAGAGCGTGGCGGTGGGGGAGTACCTCGGGATCGTCGCCAGCTCCGGGCACTCCGGCCTGCCGCACCTCCACTTCGACCTGCGGGACGAGAACTGGGTGACGTTCGATCCGCACGAGGGGCCATGCAACGATCTGGTCGGCGGCTCGAGGTGGGTCGATCAGCGTCCCTACTACGACTGCGCCGTCAACGCGGTCTACACGCATTCGGCGCCCCCCGTGTTCCCGCTGTGCCCGCAGCAGGAGATCCCGAACTTCCGGAACCGGTTCGCCGCGGGCGACACGGTCTACTACGCGATCTACCACCGGGATCTGCTGTTCGGGCAGGTCGCCCACTACGCGATCCTGCGTCCGGACGGCTCGACTGCGGACGAGGGCGACTACGGCATCGACGATCCGCACTACGCCGCGTGCTACGCGCTGGTCTCGTATCCGCTTCCCCCCGGCGCGCCCGGCGGGACCTGGACGGTCGGAGTCGACTACGAGGGCCGGCACTACGAGCACGAGTTCGTCGTCTCTCCCGAGGCGACCGATGCGATCCGGAGGGCGTCCGCCACGTTCCGCAACGTCGGCTCCAACCCGGCGAGCTACGACGCCGTCACCCCGCCCGTCCTCGGGACCACGTACCGGGGCACGGTCGATCTCGCGGGCACGACGGGTCACGCTCTCGCGGTGCTCGTCGGCTATTCGACACCGGTGACGTTCCCGCTCAGCGGGGGCCAGACGTTGCTCGTGAACATCGGGGATCCGGCGGGCGAGCTGCTCGGCCAGCTCCCCCTGAGCGGCCCGGTGGCGACGTACCACATCCCCCTTCCCCCCGACGCAGCGCTGGTCGGATTCGAGGCCTTCACCCAGGCCCTCCACCTCGGCGGCATCCAGCCGTTTGCGCTATCGAACGCGCAGGATCTGTTCCTGGGGTATTGATCGCACCGCTCGAAGGAGCGAACCGGCGAGAGGGTTAGATCGGTCGCAGCACGGACTTGGGTCGCAGGTAGTCCTGCAACGTCTCGGGGCCGAGCACCCCGCCGCCCAGGCCGCTGCGCCGGGTGCCGCCGTAGGCCACGCCGTGCGGGAAGAGGTTGTGGGCGTTGATCCAGCTGTTGCCGGCCACGAGTCGTTCGGCGACGCGTGAGGCACGTTCGAAGTCGTTGCTCCAGACGCTGTTGGCCAGGCCGTAGTCGGAACGGTTGACCAGCTCCACCGCCTCCTCCTCGCTCCGGAACGGGATCAGGAAGGCCACGGGTCCGAAGACCTCCTCGCACGCACACACATTGTCCGGCTGGCCCTTGAGCAGGGCCGGCTTCACGTAGAAACCGCCGTCGCATCCCTCCACCTCGGCGGGACCACCGCGAAGGATGACCTCCGCCCCCTCCGCCTCACCACGGTCGAGATAACCGAGAACGCGCGAGCGCTGCTTCTCGTTCACGACCGGTCCCATGTCGGTGGCCGGATCCTGGCCGTGACCGATGCGCAGACCGGACATGACGGGGACGACCGCTTCGACGAAGGCGTCGATGACGTTCTCGTGAATCAGCCACCGGGTGGCGGTGCAGCACACCTGTCCCGAGTTGAGGGTGACGGCACCCGTGAGGGCCTGGGCCACCTCGGCGACGTCCACGTCGTCGAAGACTACTGCCGCGCCCTTGCCGCCGAGCTCGAGCTTGACGGGGACGAGGTTGCGACCGCAGGCCTCCGCGATCTCGCGGCCGACCTCGGGGGAGCCGGTGAACGACATGCGCTCGATCCCCGGGTGGTTGGCCAGCGCCCGGCCTGCGGTCTCCCCGAATCCGGTGACCACATTGACGACGCCATCGGGGATGCCGGCTTCCTGGGCGAGACGCGCGAGGTAGAGCGTGGTCAGCGGAGAGTCTTCGGCCGGCTTGACCACGACGGTGTTCCCCGCGGCCAGCGCCGGCGACACACCCCACCCGAAGAGCAGGGCAGGGAAGTTCCACGGAAAGATGAACGCACAGACGCCGTAGGGTTGCTTGAAGGTCCTCGCCTCGTAGCCCTCGACTTCGATGGGAATGCTGCGTTCAGTCTCCACCGCCATGTCTGCGTAGTAGCGAAGCGTCTGGCCGACGTTGGGAATGTCGAAGCCTTCCGCCTGGGCCGCGGGCTTGCCCACGTCCAGGGATTCGAGCTGGACGAGCGTGTCCTGATGCTCGTCGATGAGCTCGGCGAAGCGGTGGAGGATGGCTGCGCGTTCCTTCGCGGGAAGCTCCGGCCAGCCGCTCTCGTCGAACGCCCTCTGCGCGGAATCCACCGCGCGGTCGATGTCCGGGGCATCACCGGCCGCGACCTCGGCGAGCAGCGCGCCGCTCCCCGGATCGCGAGTCTGAAGACAGCCCCCGCCGGCGGTATCGATCCATTCGCCGCCGACGAACAGCCTCAGGGGCTGGGATGAGAGAAAGGCCTCGACTGCGGGCAGGTAATCGGACACGGCATCGGCCTCCAGAACGGGATTCCGGCAAGCGTGACGAAACGCCTCGGGGGGTTGAAGACAGGTCGAGGATCTTCGCAGCTCGCTGGATTCGACGCAAGCGGTGGTCGCCGCGTGCACGCGGCCATCCCGCGCGTGCGCATTCGAATGTCGATCCAGTTCGGCTACGGAGATTCCCGGGCCAACCCGGATCGGTCACTGATCCGCCGCCGCTCGGCGGGGGACGTACATCGCGTCGAACTCGGTGATCTCCGTCGCCCACTCGAGGGAGATGATCATCCCGGTCCCCATGCTGTCGCCATCGAGCAGGCCGAGGTCCAGCAGCGAGGGGAACGAGAGGAGGATCTCCTCGTTGACCGTGTCGAGCTCGATCGACGCGGCGGGAAGGGCGATCTCTCTGCCCAAGGTGCTGAGGTGGAGCGTGGCGCCCAGCTCGACGGATCCCGAGAAGCGCGCGCCCCTGATCGTCGCCGTGGCGGGATCGAGGCCGTTGTCGACCAGGAGGACGGTCTGATCGCAGAACGCCTGGGACAGCTCGTCCCCGACCCCGTGTCCGGGCAGCTCGAACCAGGCCGTGCTGAACTGGCTGCCGATCATCAGGGAGACCATGTCGATCCACAGGGAGTGCTCATGGATCGTGAGCGGGGCCATTGCCTCCTCGAGACGCGCCGCTCTGTCGAAGAATCCCTCCTGATCGTTGTCCCGTGCGAGCGCCAGGAGCTCCTCCAGGACCTCGTCTCCGACCCGCGGGAGCGAATGGAGTCCGCGAATCTCGTCGAACAGGGCGGCGACGACTTCGTCGGTCGTGGCGATGAGCTCCTCGCCGCTCTCCGTATCCACCAGGCTCGTCTTCGCCGCGACCTGAACGACGGGCGGCCCCCCTTTGGGGACCATCACGATCAGGGTGATGTTGTGACTGCGCGGGACCATCGCGAAGTCCGCCGTGGCTTGCTGCATCGCCCCGAGGCGGACTCGAAGCGTGTTCTCGGACACCCGCGCCACGGTCAAGAGGCTGTTGAGGTCGCGTCCCTGGATCTGGGCCTGCATCTCGCTCTGCAGGAGATCGGCGGTCATGTTCGCGGCCCAGTCGCCGGGCAGGGCGAGCATCGACAAGGCCAGGCGCCGCACGTTGCTGAAGGACCGGGCCTGGGACGTCGCCTCCAGGTTGTCGGTGACCAGCAGGGGAATGACGCAGGGGCCGGCACCTCCGCCGGAGAGGGTGGGATAGTCCCGGATCGATACGTCCGGTGAAGCGACGGTGACCGGAGCGCCCCCGCCCGTGGCCTCGTCATCATCCGCTGCTTCGGGGGAGAAGAAAGAGAGGGTCGTGTAGGCGTCGTAGGGCTCGTTGCGCCGGCGCGGCATCAGGCTGATCTGAAGACGGACGAGGTAGGGGCGGTAGCCGCTGGGAATCGCCGCGTCCTGGATGAAGCGGTTGAGCAACTGCACCTCCTGGAACAGGGCGGCGGCGGCCGAGTACTGCAGCAGGGCGTCCGACCTCGCGACGGCGGGAGACGTGTCTACGAAGCCGGTGGACGAGCGGATGTCGGGAGCCGAGGGCAATCCGTACTCATCGGGCTCCTCCGTGACTCCGGTGGAGATCTGCAACGCCTCGATGGACGATTCCGCCATCTGCCGGGTATCGCTCACCACCAATCCGAGCGCCTCGTTCGCATCGAGCGTGAACCGAGGCTGCAAGGCGTTCACGTAGTGACTCCAGGGGGCCACCGCGAGGACCGCCATGTGAACGGAGCCCGCGTCCCGGACGCTCTCGGCGCGGTTGGGGCGGAAGAACTCCTTCTGATTGAGGCAGGACCCCGTCAGGGCGATGAGGGCGAGTAGCGGAAGGCACTTCGAGGACGGTGTCGAGAGGAGGTGCTTCATCTTCTATGCCGCGGAGGGGTCAGGGGGCGGAACGGAATCATTCTTCTCGGACGAGACATCGAAAGCGAGCCGTGGCGAGCTTCTTGTCCTCGTTGCTGCGTACGAAACGGAGATGTCCTTGACTCAGCCAGGGAAGGGCTATGTCCGCGCGATGCGACCAGCCATCTCCCGTCCATTCCCAACCTTCCTCGGCCACTGCGTCGAGATCCCGATCGATCACCACGAGGTCGAACCGACCGGAATCGTCGCGATCGTACCATGCCGTCCAGCCGTCGGAGGAGAAGTCGAACACCGCCTCGGCATCGAACGATCTATCGCGGACGACTTGCTCGGCATCGACGGACATCTGGACTCCTCCGTCGAGGTCGACGAAGACCCTGCGGGGCTCGTCTTCCCCGACGAGCAGGAGATCGTAGCGAGTCCGGGACTTCGGGCTGCGAGCAAATGCGAACCGGCCCTCGAGGGCCCACGCCTCGGGCGGTTCGGAGGGCGAGTCGCGACGCGAGCCCGGAGACTCGACCTCGACCGCGGGGACCGACCGCGGTTCGCCGCGGGGCCAGGGAGGAGGGCCGAGGGTGGGCCATTCGATCTGCAGCGTGAGCAGCCGGGCCTGCGCCCGCTCCTCTCCGCTGGGGATCCTCCGTCCGCTGCGAAGGCCCTCACCGGCGGCCAGGTCGTAGAGCAGTCTCTCGAAGGGATCCCGTGAGGACTCTCCGCGAAGCGCCCCGCCGGATTGCTCGAGCCAGGACAGGTCGAGCACCTCGTCGCCCCCTGCGCGTCGCGCCAGGACCAGGATGTGCTCGAGACCCAGCGAGTCGTCGACCACGTTCCACCAGCCCGTCACCTCGATCTCTCCCTGAGCTCCGGCCTCGAGGCGCGCGGTGCGTCCGCGGCGCGGATGGAGAGCGGTCACTCCGTGGTTCGCGTCGAGATACAGCACGGTCACGTCGTAGGCTTCGGCGGACCGCTTCTGCATCCGGATCCGAATCCGGTCCCCCGGGTGCACGAGGTCTCCCGTTCGAGCTCGAGTCGCCTGGCGCGCACCGGCCGGTTGATGCTCGATCCAGAGATCGAGATCTTCACCGATGTCGTCGACCAGCTGACTGCTTCCGGTGACGCGCTTCAGGTTGCGCACCTTCAGGATCGCTCCGAGTCGCTCCACGAGATTCCGCTCGGACACGGGCCACCTCTCGCCCGGGCGCACCCACTCCGCCGGCTCGAGCCACATCGATCCGTCCTCGAGGGAGAGCAGCCAGTCCGCCACCTCCGGATCATCCGTCAGGGGAAACCGATCGGCGTAGAGCCCGAGTCGTTCCCGCACGGTCTCCGGGAGGGACTCGAGGGACAGCGGGTTCCTTTCCGCGTCGACAATGGCCAGGCGGAGACGATACGAACCGAGGGGGCGTTCGACGATCCGGGCGGGGAGCGCGCTCCATTCGTCGGGCAAGGCCCCCTCGACCAGCTCACAGTCGGCGCCGTACAGACCGGCCCGCGTCACCGCGAGACGGCCGAGGGGATCGTCGGACCGTTCCGGCTCCGCGAACACCTCGACCACGGTTCCCTCGTCCACTCCGCCCAGGAGGCCGAGGTTCAGGCGGAGCAGGGACTCCTCGGTGCGAGTGGCGAGCAGCTGAAAACTGTCGGACCGCTTTCCCGTCAGGATGCGGCGCTGCAGGTCGCCCTCGCACAGGGGCACGGTGATGCGACAGGGAAGGGCCTGGTAGGCCGCGACGACGCGTTCGCCGAGCTCGCGATAGGTCGTTCTCCCGCGCGTGCGCACGAGCTCCTGCGCGAGGAGATACGTGAACAGGCCGTGACACCTCGCACCTTCGCCGGTTCGGGGAAGGTCCATCTCCGGGGCCTTTCCGTAGCTCTGGGCTCCGTACATCGCGGCGACGCCGTCCAGGCTCTCCCGACCCAGCCCGGAGCTCTCGCGGAACCGTCCCCCGCGCGTGCCGCGCAGCCCGCTCGTGACGCCGAGCATCGAGGGATCGACGCCTCGCATCGTGAATCCGCTCGCGCCGCGGACCATCGTGCCGGAGTGGCAGGCATCGAGAAGGAGCCAGACGCTCGCTCCCTGGTCGCGAATGCTCCGCACGTAAGCGCCGATCTCGTCGTCTCTGAGCGCGTTGGGTATTCGTCCGAGCTCGCGGGCCGCGGGGCGAACGTCGGCCGGCAGGAAGACCTCGTCGAGACCGTCGGGCTCCTCCGGGTCGTTGCGCCGCATCGCGCGCTGACGGCTCCCGTGCCCGGCCATGAAGACGATGACCCGGTCGCCGTCTCCCGCCTCACGGGCGATCCTCTTCAGATGGTGGACGATGTTCGCCTTCGTCGGTCGGGCCTCGACTCGATCGGGCCAGCCCGCCAGGACGGTCATGTCTCCGTCCGTGAATCCAAGGACCTCCCTCAGGGCTCTCTGCACGAGCTCCACGTCGTTCTCCGGACCACGCAGGAGGATCTCCGCCTCGTACCGATCCGGGAGGGCCTGCTCGAGGTTCGGGTATTCCGAGCACCCGACGAGCAGAGCGTGGCGCCCGGTCTCCGTGGAATCCGATGCGTCCTGCGGCCGGGAAGCCGCCGTCGGACACACGCCGAGCATCACGACGAGGCCAGGGACGAGATGTTTGGCTGCACCCCACATCGAGCTCTGCGGCGAGGCGGCACGACCGGGTGGGCGACGACCTCGCGCTCCGCGAATGGTAGTCGCCCTTCGTGAATCCCATCAGTGGCCGGTCAGCTCACCTCCAATCCCCGCTCAGCACGAACGCGCCCCAGGTCCACACGAGGGGATTCCCAGCGAATCGAAGACGGTTCTGGCGAAGTATCTCGAGTTGGGCCTGCCGGAGCGCGTCGCTCTTCCCCATGCCCTCCTGCAGCAGGTTGACGTAGAACTCGCGCATCAGCTCGCTCGTGGAGGTGTCGTCCACGAGCCAGAGAGAGCTGATCACGGTTCGGGCACCGGCCGAGCGGAACGCGCGCCGGGGACTCATCAGCCCCTCGCCGGCCCAGGACTGGCCGAGGCCCGTCTCGCACGCCGACAGGACCACGAGCTCGCAGTCCGACAGATCCAACCAGGTGACTTCCTCCCCGGTGAGGAGTCCGTTGTCGCGGCCCTCCTCGTCGGGCAGGTTCGCCCCCGCGCAGACCAGCCCGGGCATCAGCCTCGTGACCCGGCTCGTCTCCTCGCGCAGGCGGAGCTCGTCGGGAGTCCGGCGGCGCGAGCCTTCCCAGAGGGAGAGCATCTGATCGGACTGGAAGAAGCCGTGAGTCGCGACGTGGATCAGGCCCTGTCCGGGCATCGCTCGCTTGATCGCCTCCTCCGTCGCGGCGGCTCCGATCAGCTCCTGGATCTCGCAGCTCCCTTCGGATATGTCGAGGGCCAGCGAAGAGACCGTCCGGGCCTCCTTGCCCGTGAACCGGAGACGCTCCCAGTAGCTCTGTACTTTTCCGCGGAGATCGGCCGGGGACGGATCGGCTCCCGGCGGGGACTCGGAGTCCCGCCGGCTGTAGTCGACGCCCCCCACGGCCAGCAACCCTCGCAGCAGGTCCGATTCTTTGGCGGGGGACAGGGCCTCCGGCAGGCTGGTCAGGTCCTGGAGATACACGATCGACCGCTCCTCCAGGAGGAAGCGGTCATCCTCGAGCGGGATCACCTCGAGGGGCAGGGAGCCCAGGAAGCTGTGGGGGGAGACGACTACCCGATCGACTCCCTCGAGGTGCTCGGCGAGGGGATCCCACACGAGCCCCCGCAACCGATGGCCCGCATCTCGAAGGGGATCGGAGTCGGTTTCTGTTGCGGGCACGACTCCTCGGTGCTCGAGCTCGAGGGCGCCGAGATACTCCTGGATCGCCTCCCCGACCACCCGCGCCTCGCCGAGCTCCACACGTACCAGCTCCTCGTCGCCGCGCACGATCCACGCGGTGAGGAGCTGCTTCGTCGGCTGGCCTCCCGCCTTGACGGGTCTCGACTTCCCGATCGTCGGAGACACGTTGTCCGTGTTCTCGAGAAAGTCGATCAGGGCCGTCCCCGCGGGCACGGCGGCCTCCAGGGCATCGAGGGACTCTCGCTCGAGGACATGATCGAGCTGGATCCGACCCAGGAGGGAACGCTCCAGCCGACCTCGCTCGATCCGAAGCTCCGTGAGTCTCTGCTCGTGGGCGACCGGATCCTCGACGTGCTGGGTCTTGAAGAGCTCGTCGGAGATTCTGGCCTTCGCCCGACGGAGCCGTGCCAGCTCGTCCCATCCATCGGCATCGAGCTGCTGGAGCAACCGCTCCCGGCTCTTCCACCGGACACGTGAGCTCATTCCCTTCCAAGTGAGCACGTGTTCATAGCACTCCCGTTCAGTGGCCGCGGAATCGATTTGGCGTGTGACGGCGAGCATGAGCTCGAGTCGCCAGAACCGTCGGCTCACGGCCATGGGGCCTTCCCAGGCCGTGGCATCGGCCAGGAGATTCGCGAGCTGCAGGCGATCGGTGCGCAGGACCTCGAGCAAGAGCGCGTAGGCAGCCGGGAAGTTGCCCGCGGTCGCCTCCACGTGCGCGAGATTCAGTCGGGAGAGATTCGTCGTAGTGTGCTCCGCCCCCAAGACTTTCGTGAGAACCTCCAGCGCCTGCTGAAGGGACGTACGTGCTTGCTCGAGGCGACCCAGCTCGTGCAGCAGCGCGCCCAGGCAGTCCAGACGCCGGGCCGTGTCGGGGTGTTCAGGACCGAGATTCCCCTCGTAGATCGCGTGGGCTCGCTCGGCCGGCGGAAGCGCCTTCTCGGGCTCGCCCAGCTTTCGCAGCAGGAAGCACAGGTCGTTCAGGCTCGCGGCCGTGTCGATGTGCTCCGGCCCCAGCGTCTCCTCCCGGATCGCGATGGCTCGCTTGCAGTAGACGAGAGCCTTCTCGTAGTCACGCATGTCGTAGAGGAGCCCGACGTATTGCTGCAGACCCTTTGCCGTCTCCGGGTGATTCGGACCGAATGTCTTCGCCCGGATCTCCAGGGCTCGTCGGTACAGCGGGTGCGCCTCCTCCACGCTTCCCATCCTCCTGAGAATCCCGGCCACGTGCTCGAGGCTCGGGGCGGTATCGGGATGCTCCGGGCCGAGCGTCTTCTCGCGGATCGCCAGGGCCCGCTCGTAGTACTCTCGAGCCTCGCTGTATTGTCCCACCTGCTCCAGAAGGACACCGAACTTTCCGAGGCTCCGCGCAGTCTCGGGATGCTCCGGCCCCCTGGCCCGCTCCACGATCGCCAGCGATCTCTCGGTGAACGGACGCGCGTCCTCGTAGCGATACATCTTCCGCAGCAGAGCCGCCACGTTGTTCAGGCTCGACGCGAGGGCAGGATCATCCGGCCGCAGCGCTCCTTCGCGGAGCGCCAGCGCTCGCTCGAGGAGGGGGAGTGCCTCCTCGTAACGGCCGAGGTGTGCGAGAACCGTCCCCAGGTTGTTCAGGGGCGCTGCGAGGCTGAGGCTCTCCGGCCCCGCCACCCTCTCCTGGATCGCCAGTGCACGCTGACAGAGCTCGATTGCATCCTCGTACTCGGCGGAGGTGATCAGCACCGCGGCGAGATTGCTCAGGTACATGGCCGTTGCCGCGTCGTCCGGTCCCAGGACCTCCTCGGCGATGGCGACCGCCCGTTCCAGGTGGGAAACGGCAGCGTCGTATCGGCCCATGGTGCTCAGGAGGTTTCCCAGATCGCTCAGGCATCGAATCGTCCGCGGATTCTTCGGCCCCATCACCTCTTCCAGGATGGCCAGGGACCGCTCCCGCAGCGCAAGGGCCTCTTCGTAGCGTCCCAGGCTCATGAGGATCTCGGCCACCGCGCCCAGGGACACGGCGTGATACTCGCTCTTCTCGCCCCGGGCCTCGCGGACCGCCCCGACTCTCTCGCGGGCATCCTCGAGCTCCAGGAGCCGGTAGGCCCGGGGATCGAACGGAGGTGGCGTGCCACGGATCAGGCGGAGCTCGATGGGGCCCCGCATCCCGTGCAGGGCGCACGCCACCACGCGGTACTCCAGAGCTGGGTCGAGCCGCTCGACCGCGATTCTCGCGTGCGACGCGATCCCCCCGTCGTCGTCCTCGGCCAGGACCACTCCTCCGGCGTCGCGCAGAACGAGATAGACGTCGATGAAGAACGACTTCAGATCGATGTAGTAGGGACCCGCCTCGTCGATCTCGATCCGGAAGGTCTTCCCCACCTCCTGCGCATCCGTGTACCGAGTATCGAGGATCTCCGTGTGAACGACCGGGTCGTCGTTCGTGATCTCCCCCTCGACGGTCTCCCCGACGCGAAGAACCGGCAGCTGCCCTTCCTCCTGGACGGCAGAGCAGGGCAAGGCGAGCAGGACAACACCGACCGCGGATCCGAGCAGCACGCGCATGACACCACCTCCCGGTACGGGATGATTCTAGCGCCGGGCCTCGGCCGCGCGGGTGAATGGTCACGGAATGCGGCAAGGCGACCTCGCGTGACGGCGGTCCTGCGCCGGCGGACGGCGCGACTCACCGTTTGTCCTTGCCTGGAAGCAGTCGTGGGCGTACCAAAGAGAGGAAGAAAACGAGAGGTGCCCCGCGTAGCCGCACGGGATGAAGGACG
This sequence comes from uncultured Planctomycetaceae bacterium, assembly GCA_964428225.1. Classification (GTDB taxonomy): domain Bacteria; phylum Planctomycetota; class UBA1135; order UBA1135; genus JBFMCU01. The sequence goes on along the minus strand of CAYRXS010000029.1, from coordinate 24,040 downwards.
TATCAGAACGGGGGAACGAAGATGCTCGAATCGGTCAAGAACGTCGAATACTACTACACCATCGTTGCCGACAAGCCGGGCGAGGGCAGGAGGCTCCTGGACTTCCTGAGCGAGAAGACGGTCAACCTCCTCGCCTTGACCGCGTTCCCGGTGGGCGAGGGCAAGAGTCAGATCGACCTCATCCCCGATGATCCGGAGGCGCTCAAGGAAGCGGCCGCCGACGCCCAGATCTCCCTGGTCGGGCCGAAGAAGGCATTCCTCCTCCAGGGGGAAGACAAGATCGGGGCCCTGTACGACTACCACCTCAAGCTCTCCAACGCCGGCATCAACATCTACGCCTGCAACGGAGTGGTGGACGGCACCGGGCGCTTCGGGTACGTGATCTGGGTGGATCCTGCCGACTACGAAGAGGCAGCGAAGATCCTCCGGAGCAGCGACTGGAGAACGATCCTCCCCAGCCAGCGCCCCTGAGAGCGCGCTTGCACCGTCGTCGATCGGCCGGACCGCCACCTCGATTCGTCCGAGGTGGACGCGCCCGTCATGGCGCGGGTCGGGGTGTGGCTTCGGGGGAAGGAAGAGAGCCGACACGACCCGCGACGAGGCGGTTGACGGAAGCGATCGCATGAGAACATCGATGATCTTCGGGTCCCTGGTGGCCGCGATGCTGATCGGGGCGGGCTGCCGCGCCGGAGAGGAGCCGATGGAGCCGTCGACCCCGCCACGCGAGCCCGCCTCGTCGGACACGCGGCCCAACATCCTCTTCCTGTTCTCCGACGACCACGCCACCGCGGCGATCGGCGCGTACGGGGGCGAGCTCGTCGAGACGCCGCACCTCGACCGGCTCGCGCGCGAGGGGATGCGGTTCGACCACTGTCTCTGCACGGAGTCGATCTGCCGGCCGAGCCGGACGGCCGTGCTCACGGGCAAGTACGGGCACGTCACCGGGGGCACCGGCTGGGCCGCCTACGACCGGGAGGCGCACCGCACGTTCCCGGAGCTCCTCCGCGACGCCGGCTACCAGACCGCCCTGTTCGGCAAGTACCACATCGGCGAGGACCCGCCGGGCTTCGACACCTTCGCGATCCTGCCCGGCCAGGGGCGCTACCGGAATCCCGAGCTGATCTGGAAGACGGGGCGAAGGACGCACGAGGGGCACGTCAGCGACGTGATCGTCGACCTGGCCATCGAGTGGCTGGGGGAGCGGGACGAGGATCGGCCGTTCCTCCTCTGCGTCCAGGACAAGGCCACGCACATGCCCTGGCAGCCGGCCGAGCGCCACGAGGATCTGTTCGAGGATCGGGACCTGCCCGAGCCGGATTCGCTCTTCTTCGATCTGGAGCATCCGGAACGGCCGGCGTCGTCCTGCCACGTGTCGATCGACACGCTGCCGCACTGGATGGCGGGGCAGTGGGGCGAGCCTCCGGAGGAGCTCTCTCCGCGCGAGCGCCGCCGCTGGCTGTACCAGGTCTACGTCAAGGACTACCTGCGGACGGCGGCGGGGATCGACGACGGCGTCGGGCGGATGCTCGACCACCTGGATGCGCGCGGGCTCCGCGAGAGCACGGTCGTCGTGTACAGCTCGGACCAGGGCTTCTTCCTCGGCGAGAAGAACCTCTTCGACAAGCGCTGGATGTACGAGCCGTGCCTGCGCATGCCGTTGATCGTTCGCTACCCTTCGCTCGTCGAGGCGGGGTCGGTCAACGCCGATCTCGTGGTGAACACCGACTTCGCGCCGACCCTGCTCGAGCTGGCGGGCCTGGGGGTGCCGGACGACATGCAGGGACGTTCCCTCGTTCCCCTGCTGACGGGACGAACCCCCGACGACTGGCGCGAGGCCGCGTACTACCGCCTGTACGTCAACGAGTACAACATTCCGCCTCACCACGGCATTCGCACGAAGCGTCACAAGTTGATCCACTTCCAGGGTTCGGGGAAGCCCTTGCCGGGCCGCGACGACGCGCTGGTCGACGTGGATCGGTGGGAGCTCTTCGATCTGCTCGAGGATCCCGACGAGCTGTACGATCTCGCGGGACGCCCCGAGCACCGCGACCTGGAGCGGCGCCTGCGGGAGCAGCTCGCCGATCTCCGCGCCCGACTGGGAGATGCCCCGTAGTCCCACCCCTCCTCGGCGCCAGGCGCCGACCCTCGACAAGGAGAAAGAACATGTCCATTCACTCTCGTCGTCTCGCGATCGCCCTGGTCTGTCTCGTCTCGTCACCGGCGTTCGGTCAGCTCGGCGGATCGCGCGCGGGAGTGGAGGGTCATACACGCGACGTGCGGGATCTTCCGGGCCTGGAGCAGGAGACCGTCGAACGCCACATCGCGATCGACGGTCGTGCGGAGCTCCGCGTGCACCCGACCGACATCCGCGTGGTGCTGGCGGTGACCGGCGAGGGTGAGACGGCGCAGGCGTGCCAGACGATCATCCTCGCGACGGTCGAGCGTCTGCGCGCGGCGTGGACGAGCCTCGGCATCGCGCCGGAAGACATCGTCGCGGACTTCATCGCCATCCTGCCGGTGTACGAGTGGGTCCTGGAGAAGCGCGGGGACGTGGAAGTGGGGGTCGAGAAGCGGACCGGCTTCCGCATGCAGACCAACATCCACCTCGCCGTGCCGAACGACGCCACGGCGCCCGCGGCGCTCACGGCGGCCTTCGAGCAGGGTGTCACGGACATCATCGCCTTCGACTACTGGAGCCGGGAGCTCGACGAAGCCAAGGTGAAGGCTCGCGAGCAGGCCCTGCAGGCGGCGCGCGGCAAGTCCGACGCCTTGCTCGGCGCCCTGTTCGACGAGCGACCGCGGGTGATCAATCTGCAGGAGCAGACGACGATCCACTACCCCGAGTCGCTCTATCACTCGTTCGTGAACGCACACGAGCAGAGCGTGGTTCCGTCATGGAGGCGCGAAGTGCCGTTCATCCGCGCCTATCGTCCCCGGAACACGTACTACCGCGGTCTGTACAGCGACGGGGACGTCCAGGCCCGCGACCTGGCCATGCATCCGGAGATCTCCGTCGTCTCCACCGTTCGTCTGTACTTCCAGTCGCCGGCCGCCGGGGACTCGGAGGAGGCGCGCTGACCGCGACGGAGGATGTGGAATGCACCGCCGACGACTCGTAGTGATGGAACAGGAGGGACGATGAAGATCTTCCGGCCGGGGATCCCTCTCGCGGTGGTGTTCGCTCTCGGTACGGGGAGCTGTTCCCCGGCCGTCGACGAGCCCGAGCGGGCACCGAACGTCGTCGTGTTCCTCGCCGACGACCTGGGCTGGGGCGATCCGGGCTGCTACGGGCACCCGGTGCATCGGACGCCGCACATCGACCAGCTCGCCGTCGAGGGCTTGCGCTTCACCGATTTCCACTCGGCCGGAACCGTTTGCTCGCCGTCGCGTGCCTCGCTCCTGACCGGACGCCATCCCTATCGACTGGGCTTCTACTACATCCTCGGCGGCGGCGCGCACCTGCGCCGGGAGGAAGTCACCGTCGCCACGCTCCTGCGTGAGGCGGGCTACGACACGTGCTTTGTCGGCAAGTGGCACCTCACCGATCTCGATCGGCCGGTTCGCGGCCAGCCGACCCCCGGTGACCACGGATTCGATCACTGGTTTGCCACCACCCTCAATGCCTTCGACGGTCCCGAGAACCCGGGGAAGTTCCACCGCAACGGCGCCCCGGTCGGCGAGGTGGAGGGCTGGTACTGTGACATCATCGTCGACGAGGCCATCGACTGGCTCGCGCGCCGCCCCGAGCCGGGGCCGCCGTTCTTCCTGCTCGTCTGCAGCCACGAGCCGCACACTCCGATCGCACCGCCGGAAGCGTACGCCGCGATGTACGACGATTCCTCGAGGGCGTTGAAGGAAGGGGACGTGCGGTACGGCGGTGTCCCCCGTCCCGATGATCGTGATCTCGCGGGAAACGCGAAGTACTACCGCGGCACGGTCAGCCAGCTCGACGCCGCATTCGGGCGACTGGTGGCGGCGCTGGACGAAGCGGGCCGGCGGGATGACACGCTGATCCTCTTCACGAGCGACAACGGTCCGGAATACCCGGTCAACTTCCTGGAGTCGGGCGGGCAGTGGGACGATCCCCTCCGCGACCGTTGCTTCGGCTCGCCCGGGCCATGGCGCGGGATGAAGCGCTTCACCTACGAGGGCGGACATCGCGTGCCCGGTATCGTGCGCTGGCCCGGCCGGGTTCCCGCCGGCGAGGTGAGCGACGTCCTCGTCAACGGCACCGACCTCCTGCCCACCCTGTGCGAGCTGGCGGGAATCCCCGTGCCCTCCGACCGGACGATCGATGGCGAGAGCATCGTGCCCGCTCTCGAGGGTCGGGCCGAGTGGGTACGGAGCGGCCCGGTTTGCTGGAACTTCCCGGTCCACGAGTACGGCTTCGTGCCCCCGATGACGATGCGTGACCGCCACGAGGCCCTCGTCGCCTGGTTCGAGCCCAAGCCTCCCGATCAGTCCTGGATGGACTGGATCAAGTCGACCAGGCCCGTCCGCTTCGAGCTCTACGACCTGCGCCGCGATCCGGGTCAGACCGAGGACCTCGCGGACCGGCGGCCGGCCCGGACGAAGGCGCTCTCCCACGCCCTCGCCGCGCAGTGGTCCGACATCCAGGCCGATGCTCCGGTGTGGCCGGAGTGGAAGGCCCGGTGATCGGGATCGGTGCATGAGTCGGAAACGAGCGGCCTCCCCGGAGGGCGAATGCGGAGGCGACCGGATTACTCGCGGTCGGAACGGATCACCCGGACGCGGGCGTCGGCCGCGGTGGTGGGGAGCTTGGCAAGGGCAGGGTGCCCGGCTATAAACGGTCTTCCTGTGCTCGGCCCCCCGTTCTTTCGGTCTTCCGGAGGAGACAAGCATGTTCAGGATCACTTTGGCGGCCCTGCCGCTCGCGTTGGCTCTCGTGTCCAGTCCTTCCCGCGGGGACGTCATCTACGTCCCGGGCGACCACTCCACGATCCAGGGGGCCATCGACGCCGCCGCCTGGGGTGACGTGATCATCGTCAAGCCGGGAACGTACCCGGAGAACATCGACTTCCTGGGAAAGGGGATCGTCGTGAAGAGCGAGCAAGGCTCTTCGGTCACGACCATCGATGGAGGGAGTCCCGTCGATCCGAACCGCGGAAGCGTGGTCACGTTCCAGAGCGGAGAGACGGCCGATGCCGTGCTCGACGGGTTCACGATCACCAACGGAACGGGGTACGTCTTCTCTCCCGGAAGTGCTCCACGGATCTACGGTGGAGGCATCTACTGCGTCTACTCCTCCCCGACGATTCAGAACAGCGTCATCACCGGGAACTCCATCACGAGCCTCGAGCAGAGTGCCTGGGGGCACGGTTGCGGTATCTACTGCTACGAATCCGACTCGCGCATCTACAACTGCGAGATCTCGAACAATGAGATCAGGATGACCACCGACTACCACGCCGGGGCCGTGAGTGCCGGTATCTACTACGTGGCCGCGACGGAGCGCACCAGCCCTGCCATCGACACCTGCGTGATCAGGGACAACACGATCGAAGTGGTCATCACGAACCCCGATCCCTACACACCGGCCTATGCGGACGCCGAGGCCTGTGGAGTCTGCTTCTACACCATGTACGCCTGGTACGGCGTTCCCGGCATCGCGAACTGCGTGATCGACAACAACGACTCGTTCGTGTCGGCCTCCGCCTCGCAAAGGGACGCGGGCACGGTCGTCTGGGGAGGGGGCATGAGCATTTCATCGGGCTCCGAGGAACAGGACACCCCGGTGATGATCGACTCCACGATCACCAACAACGACATCACGGCCACGGCCAGCACCGGCAACCAGATCGCATGGGTGTACGCCGTGGGAGGGGGCGTGGTCACGACGAACAACATCTCGAACTGCCTCATCGCCAACAACAGCGTCGATTCCACCACCTCCAGCGGTCCGAACGGAACGGATGAGGCGGTGGCCAAGGGTGGGGGAATCAAGGGCGGAGAATGGGGCTTCAAGGTCGGCGATCCCGCCCCTACCGCCTGGTGGACGATCTCCTCCTGCGACATCCTCGACAACTCCGTGAGCGCGGTGGGGGGGGCCGTTGTCGAGCAGGGGGCTGCGATCGACAATACCCCCTCGCCCGGCATGAGCTACTTCAGCGCGGCCGTGGTGGACACGATCGTCTGGAACGTCACCCTGCCCGGCAATCCCGATCTCTCCGGCTCGATGACCGTCACGTACACCGACGTGGAGGGCGGCCATCCGGGTACCGGCAACATCAACGCCGATCCCCAGTTCATCTCCGGCCCCGATGGGGACTACTACCTGAGCCAGACGGCGGCGGGTCAGGGCAGCAACAGTCCCTGCGTGGACGTCGGCGATCCGGTCTCGGTCCTTCCGACCGGCACCACCCGGACAGACATGGTCCAGGACTCGGGGATCGTGGACATGGGACTGCACTACCCGACCGTCGGCGGCTCGTCGGCCTCTGCGACCTTCCGCAGCGCCGGATCGAATCCCGCGAGCTACGTCGCCATGACGCTTCCCGTGCTGGGCGGCACCTACTCCGCCCTGGTGGACGTGGGGGGCCTGACCGGGCACAACCTGGGGCTGCTCGTCGGTTACTCGACGGCGCTGACCCTGCCCCTGTCGGGCGGTCAGACGCTTCTCGTGAACATCGCGGATTCGAACGGGGAGTTGCTCGCTCAAGCGCCCGTGACCGGCCCGGTGGGGACGTACGACATTCCGATTCCCGCCGACGTCGCCCTGGTCGGCTTCGAGGTGTTCACGCAAGCCCTCCACCTCGGGGGCGTCCAGCCGTTCGCGCTGTCGAATGCGCAGGATCTGGTCCTGGGCTGGTAGCTACCCGCTCCGAGGTCATGCAGGGGAAGGTCCCGGGGTGAAACTCCGCTCGTGCTTCGAGCATGCTGATTCGACATGGGGAAGGGGAAGACGGAGTGCACGAGCAGCAAGAAGAGGAAGCCTCGGCCCAAGCTTGGCGGTAAGAAGGCCAGGTTCGGCTGTGCTCGTTGCGGCATGAGGGCCCGCAAGAAGGGTGAGCTCTGCAAGCCTCGAAAGACCTAGCGGGATTCCCCCGAATGGTCCGGAGACGAGATTCCCGGCCGCAGACGAGCAGGACCGCCGGCAGCCCTTCCTTTTGTCCTTGCCGGGAGCACACCATCGGCGTACCAAGGGCACGGAATCGAAAGAGGACGAACCGCCCGGCTACACCCGATGACGGGGACACCCGAGGACCCTGACGACCATGTGTGAACACTGTACTCGCCGTGAGTTCCTGGGAACCGGAGTCGCCGCCGGCCTGATGCTGTCGAGCGCCAGCTGGACCTACGCCCTGGCTTCGGAGTCACGCCCGGTTCGACCTCGAGGGAAGGCGCGAATCTGCGTGGCCTTCACCGGCTCCCCCGCCCCGGCGGATCGCGACTGGGGAGCCGACCGCGGCCAGATGGAAGCCATGACGAGCCGGCTGACCCGGGCGGAGAAGGAGCTGGGAAACGTCGAGCTGGTCATCGGGCGGGTGGAGAATGCCGAGCAGACGGCCGCGCTCCTGAAGCAGGCAGGACCGACGGCCCCGGTCCTGGCGATCAACCTGCGGAACTTCGCCCTGACGAGGATGGTTCAACCGATCCTCGACGGGGGCCATCCCCTGCTCGTCTTCTCCCTGCCGGCGAGCGGCCACGACTGGATGTATGCGCACCGCTGGCAGCGTCAGGGTCATCGCGTCACTCTCCTTCCAAGCAGCGATCACGACGAGCTCGAACGGGCGCTTCGCCTGTTGCGGGTGATTCCCCTGATGCAGCAGACGCGGATTCTGCTGTTCCCCCCGGCTCGCGGCACGCAGCACGCCCAGTCGCCCGACGAGGTCAAGAAACGCCTGGGAGCCGATGTCGTCGCCGTGGAGGAGAAGGAATTCGACGAGATGATCTCCGGCGTGGACGGCCACGCGGTTCGAGCCGAGGCCGACCGCTGGACGAAGGAGGCGAGAGCCGTCATCGAGCCGAGCGCGGAGGACATCACGGGGGCCGCCCGCATCAGCGTGGCTCTCCAGCGTCTGGTCGAGCAGGAACAGGCCCAGGGTCTCGCGATCGGCACCTGCATGGGATGGCTGTCGAAGGGATTCCCCTGCCTGGGTTTCGCCCGCCTTCGCGACGCCGGGATTCCCGCGGCCTGCGAGGGAGACATGGACTCGCTGTTGACCATGCTCCTGTTCCAGTACGCGATCGACCGCGCGGGTTTCCAGGGCAATGCCACCTTCGACACGGCTCGCAACGCTCTGTGGACCGCCCATTGCACGGCGCCCTTGAAGATGGAGGGGGCCGGTGGCGAGCAGGCGCCCTACCTGCTACGCGGTCATTCCGAGGTCAGCGGGAGCGGTTGCGTGCCCGAGGTCCAGTATCGCATCGGCGAGACGATCACCCGCACCAAGATGGTCGACCTGGATACGATCCTCGTATCGACGGGCGAGATCATCAAGGTTCCCGAGAAGTCGGTCCACGGCTGTCGCACCCAGATCGTCACCGAGGTGCGCGATGCCGCGAGGATGGCCGTCGATTGGAGCAGCGTCCTGGAGACCGAAGATGCCATGACCCTGCTGCATCGCGTGGTGTTCTACGGCGACCACCTGGACAGCGCCGGCCACCTGGCCCGTCTGATGGGCATGAAGCTCGTCGAGGAAGGCTGAGGAGGAACGGGGCGGGGCCGGGAGGAGTGCGACGGCGGGGGTTGCCAGGTCGAGGGGAGGCGGTGACACTGGGGAACGGGGAATCCAGATCCAGCACGCAACGACAACGGATGGGATCTTCGGCATGCCACACGCTTTTGCTCCGCTGCTACTGATCGTCTCCCTCGCCGCCGTCTCGGGGGCACAAGGCGAGGCACCTCGCTTCGTGGAACGTCCCGGAATCGTCGAATTCTCCGGGCAGATGATCGTCCGACCCGCGCAGTCCGCGGAGCTCGCCGAGCAGGGATTCTCCGCCGCCGAATGCGAGGCGATTCGAGCCCGTGCCGCCGAACGCCTTCGGCCGTATCTCGTCGAGCACGTTCCTGCGACCGACGAGTACGTCGTCACCTTGCCCACGGGGCTGGGCGAGAACGACTTCGCGCGCGAGCTGATGAGCACCGGCGACTACGCGTACGCCGAGCCGAACTGGATCTGCCATCCCACGGAGACGATCCCCGACGACCAGAGCTACTCGATGCAGTGGCACCACCCCCACGTGCGCTCGCCGCTCGCCTGGGACGTCACGACCGGCGACCCGAGCCTCGTCATCGCGATCGTCGATTCCGGAGTGCAGCTCGACCATCCCGATCTCGCCGGAGCCCTGGTCTCCGGATACAACGCCGCCGACCGCAAGGCGCAGACCGACGGGGGTGACGTCAGTGACGTGGACGGTCATGGGACCTACGTCTCGGGGCTCGCGGGCGCGATCGGGAACAACGGAATCTTCGTGACGGGCATGGGCTGGAGCTTCTCGGTCATGCCGATTCGCTACTACAACTCACCCGGCGGCGGCTATCTTCACAATCTCCTGGACGGCGTGCGCTGGGCTGCCGAGAACGGCGCGCAGTGCATCAACGTAAGCCAGACCGGGGTCGAGTACAGCTCCGTCCAGACGACCGGCGACTACGTGAAGAGCCTGGGAAGCCTGCTCCTCTGGGCCGCGGGGAACGACGATCGCGATCTCTCCTGGTTCGACTGGGAGAACGTGATCATCGTCGGGGCCACGGACGCCGGCGATGACAAGGCCTCGTTCTCGGCATACGGCCTCGCCGTCGACGTCTTTGCCCCCGGTACGGACATCGTCAGCACCTACATCCCCAGCGGGCTGGGCATCGGCAACGGGACCAGCGCCTCCGCTCCGATCGCAGCCGGCATCTGTGCCCTGGTCTGGAGCCATCACCCCGGCCTCACCGCGGATCAGGTCGAGGACCGTCTCTTCGCCGGGTGTGTCGATCTCGGCTCTCCGGGAAACGACACCTACTGGGGGTGGGGACGGGTCGATGCGCCGCGCTCGATCGCACCGGCCGGCCATCAGGGGTACTGCGGCACGGGCGCGAACGCGGCGACCGACGGCTTCGTGATCGTCAGTCCCGCCATTCTCGACGGGACCTTCAGCGCGTCCGTCGCGAGTTGCGCTCCCGGCAACTGGGGCGCCTTCCTCGTCGCCTATTCCACTCCGCTCGTCTTCCCGAGCGCCTGGGGCGAGATCCTGGTGAACATCGCCGATCCGAACGGTGAGCTCCTGGGATCCCCCGGCGGCATGGGCAATCCGGCGGTCATCGACGTGCGCCTGCCGAGCAATCCCGACCTCGCCGGATTCCTGTTCTACACCCAGGCCGTCAGCTTCATGGGATCTCCCTGCCTGCACTGCGCCTACGAGTGCACCATCGGATTCTGAGCGCAGTGGCGTGCTTCCGCCATCGTCCCCCGGCCGATGACGGGTGAGCCCAGGTTCGCGCACGCCGGCTCCCGTCATATCGCGAGCCTGCACTACAATACAGGTGCCCTCTTCCGTCGGCCTCGGAGGCATTCCATGGACCTACGCTTCGGTGCATGTCGCTCGGCGCTACCGCTCCTCGTTCCGGTGCTCGTCACCCTGGGCACCATCACGACCGCGCAGCGGTCCTGGACCTGGACCGAGGAGGCGAAGATCACCGCCGCCGATGGCGTGGAGGACGACTCGTTCGGGTTCGACGTCGCGCTCGACGGAGACACGGCGGTCATCGGGGCGCCCGGCGACTTCTACTTCGCCGATCCCCCCGTGACCACCGGCAAGGCCTACGTGTTCGTGCGCTCCGGTACGACCTGGGCGGAGCAAGCCGATCTGATCCCCGCCGACGCGACCCTCGGCGACTTCTTCGGGGGAGCGGTCGCGCTCGATGGGGATACGGCGCTCGTCAGCTCGCACATGGACGACGCCATGGGAACGTTCGCGGGCTCCGCCTACGTCTTCGTGCGGACGGGGACGACGTGGAGCGAGCAGGCGAAGCTCCTGCCCTCGGGCACGAACCACGTGGCCTTCGGCCTGGACGTCGCCCTGCACGGGGACACGGCGCTGGTCGGCTCGCCGGGGAGCGGGCTCGGGGGCTCGGCCTTCGTGTTCGTCCGGTCGGGGACGGTCTGGACGCAGCAGCAGACGCTCAGCGCCTCGGATGCGGAGTTCGGAGATGCCTTCGGAAACGTGGTGGCGCTCCACGGTGACACGGCGCTCGTCACGTCGGCGTGGGACGACGACGCTCGCGGCGCGGTCTACGCGTTCGTGCGCACCGGCACCACGTGGAGCCAGCAGGCCAAGCTCCTCGCCTCCGACGGATACGAAGCGCAGTGGTTCGGACACGGCCTCGCGCTGGAGGGCGACACGGCGATCATCGGGGCGAGACGAGACGCCGCCTGGAGGGGCGCCGCCTACGTGTTCGTGCGTGCGGGAACGACATGGGGTGAGCAGGCGAAGCTGCTCGCCGATGACGGCGAGGCCTCGGATCAGTTCGGATTGTCGGTCGCTCTTCGCGGCGACACGCTGATCGTCGGGGCTCCGAGCGCGGATGGGCTCGCTCACTCCAGCGCCGGCGCGGCATACGTCTTCGTGGGGGCGGGCGCGAGCTGGACGCAGCAGGCGAAGCTCTTCGCCTCCGATGGACAGCAGAACGACAAGTTCGGCTGCAGCGTCGCGGTCGACGGCGAGACGGCGCTCCTGGGCGCCAGCAAGCAGTACAAGGCGGACCAGGACGACGGAGCCGCCTATGCGTTCGGCCGAACCGCGCCGGCCTCCGCCACCTTCCGCAATGCCGGCGTCAACCCCGCGAGCTACGCGGCGGTCACCCTGCCCGTGCTCGGCACCACCTACACGGGCACCGTCGATCTCGCGGGAACGAGCGGCCACGACTTCGCCTGGCTGGTGGGCTACGCGACACCGTTCACGCTTCCTCTGGGCGGCGGACAAACCCTGCTCGTGAACGTGGCCGATCCCGACGGGGAATTGCTCATGCAGCCCATGCTCCCCGGACCCGTCGCGACCTACCACCTTCCCGTCCCCTCGGACGTCGCGTTCGTCGGCTTCACCCTGTCCTCCCAGGCCCTCCACGTCGGCGGCATCCAGCCGTTCGCGGGGTCGAACGCGCAGGATCTGTTCCTGGGGCTTTGAGGTCGGATGCTCACGCCCTTTGCGGCTCCCGATGGCCCGACCGCCACATTCCGCGTGGGCATCCCGCGGCTACCCCGAGGAGCCACGCCGTAGCCCCCGCGGAACCTTGTGTCGGTGGTGCCCGTCGGTAGAGTCGAGCAACTGGCGATGAAGAACACACTCCGCGAGATCCCGTACGCAGGCAGGGCGCGACAGGATCTCGTCGGGATCACCGCCGGTCGGGACGGGCGTAGCCGCCGACACCGCTCGCTTCCGGGTGGATCACCGAATCCGATCCGGGAGTGCATCGCGTGATGGACGCTCGAGAGCACCCCGTGGGCGAAGTGCGTCGTTGGCAGAGCCGGGTCTTCTGGTCGATCTGGATCACGTATTTCGCCTTCTACCTGTGTCGCTACAACATGCCGGTGGCGAAGACTCGCATGTGCGGCGAGTTCTCGTGGGATCCCGAGGAGTTCGGCATCGTTCTGAGCGCGCTGCTGGCCATGTATGCGGTCGGGCAGTTCGTCAACGGACAGCTCGCCGACCGCTTCGGAACCCGGCTGATCGCCAGTCTCGGGGTTCTCGGCTCGGTGGTGATGAACCTGGCCGTGTTCGCGACGTTGCTCGTGGTCGAGCCCGACGGTGTCGATTCCTCGCGCGTGCTCGTCTGGATCGCGCTCTTCTGGGGGGGCAACGGATTCTTCCAGGCGATGGGGTGGTCGCCGATGGTGCGTGCGATGACCCACTGGTACCCCGCCGAACGGCGCGGAAAGACCATGGGGTGGTTGGGGACCTGCTACCAGCTGGGAGCGGCCTTTGCGCAGCTACTGGCCATATTCCTGACCGGTTACTTCGTCCAGCGGCTGGGAGGCGATTGGCGCATGGTCTTCCTGGTCCCGGCCTTGCTCTTCGCGGCGATCGGGATCTTCTTCTTCCTGAGGATTCGCGATCGCCCCGAAGACGTGGGGCTGCCGGCGTTGAACGTCGAGGAGGAGCCGCAGGCGGAATCCCGATCGGGTTCGCGCGCCTCCATCCTGGTGAATGTCGGGAGGACGCTCCGGAATCCATACCTGTGGATCGTCGCCGGGACCTTCTTCTGTCTGGATCTGAACCGGTACGGCTTCGTCAACTGGCTGCCCGCGTTCGTCGACGACCAAGGCGTGGACGAGGTCTCCTCGTTGATGGGGAACTTCAAGAAGGTGATGAAGCTGTGCATCCACCCCCTGGCGGGATCCGCGGGCGCCGTCGTGGCCGGCTGGGCCACCGACCGGTTCTTCGGGGGACGGCGTGCCCCGGTCATCGTCCTGCTGTTGACGATGCTGGCCGTCCTCTCCTTCGTCTTCCCCTTCGTCCCCGCCGAGAGCACCTGGCTCGTGGTTACCGTGGTGGCCTTGATCGGCTTCTGCACCTACGGCCCACACATTCTCATGGTGGGCCACGCCGCGCAGGACTTCGGTAAGAAGGCGGGCGCCGCCGGGGCCGCCGGATTCATCGACGGGATGGGATACATCGGCGCGAGTCTGGCCGGCTGGGGCGCGGGGGTGATGATCAACAACCATGGATACCGGATCACGTTCGTCACCTTCGGTTGTGCCGCCCTCCTCGGCGCCGTGCTGGCCGCGTTGATCTGGAAGGTGGATCCGAGAGCACGCTCGAGCGATCACGAGAGCCGATGAGCGGCCAACTCATGAACGCACGCGAGCGAGTCGCCCTGGCGCTGAACCACGAGGAGGCCGATCGCGTGCCGATCGACTACTGGGCCACCTCGTCGGTGACGCGGATGCTGCTCGCGCATTTTGGCCTGTCCTCCGAGGAGGAGCTCCTGCAGCATCTCGACGTCGACTTCCGCTACATCCCCGGCCCGCAGTACGTGGGGCCGGAGCCCCGGGTGCGCCAGGACGGCAGCGAGGAAGATCACTGGGGAGTGCCACGGGTCCGGATCGAGGTGGGCTCGGGTGAGCGTACGAGCGTCTATCGGGAAGTTCGCGACTTTCCGCTGAGAGACGCTCGATCGGTGGAGGAGCTCACCGACTATCCGAAGTGGCCGAACCTGGACTGGTTCGACTACGACTGCGTAGGTCGCCAGGTGGCGGAAGCCCGGCGGACGGGCAAGGTGGTGGTCTTCATGGGCGATCGCATGAATCGCTGCGCGCAGTTGAAGCCCGCCATGTATCTCCGCGGCATCGATCAGATCTTCCTCGACCTCGGCATGCAGCCGGAGATCGCCGAATACGTCTTTCGGCGGGTGGGAGAGTTCTACCTGGAATACGCCCGGCGCACGTTCGAGGCGGCCGACGGGGGGATCGACATCTTCATGACCGGCGACGACTTCGGCACCCAGAAGGGACTGTTCGTCTCACCGGACATGTGGCGACGGTTCCTCCGCCCGGGCTTCGAAGCACTGGTCGAGCTGGGGCACCGCTTCGGAGCGAAGGTCGCCCATCACTCCTGCGGCTCGATCAAGCCGATCATCCCCGACCTCATCGACTGCGGGCTGGACATCCTCAATCCGCTTCAACCCGACGTGGACGACATGGACCATCGGGAGCTGAAGCGGGATTTCGGCCGGCAGCTCGGCTTTCACGGCTCGATCTCGATCCAGCGGCAGCTGCCGTTCGGCACGCCCGAGGGCGTGCGCGAGGAGGTCCATGAGCGCTTCGAAGCGCTCGCGACCGGAGGCGGCTTCATCTTCTGCACCGCCCACAACATCCAGGCGGACACGCCGGTCGAGAACATCGAGGCTCTGTTCGAGGCGTATCGAGTGGTCGGCAAGTACTAGCCCGCCCGGGGGCGACCTCTCCGTTTCCCCTTGCGAGGAACGAGACGGAGGCGTACCACGGTGGGGGAGAAGCCGGATGGGCCGCCTGGCGGCAAACGATGACAGAAGCACCCGAGGACATCCGATCGACAATGAAGAAGACCATCCTCGCCAGCCTCATCGTCCCGATCGTTCCGTTCGTGCTCGCGCACGGCCAGGAGGAGACGCAGGATCCGGCGCGCCGAGGTCCCGAGGACGTCTACGATGTTCGCGACTACGGCGCGAAGGGCGACGGGGAGACCGACGCGACGGCCGCCTTCCAGGCCGCGCTCGACGCCGCGGGCGAGGTGGGTGGCGGAATCGTCCGTGCTCCGCGGGGCAACTACCTCTTCCAGGGCCAGTTGAACGTGCCGAAGGCGGTGACGCTCCGCGGAGTCTGGGAGTCGATTCCAGCGCACAACGGGATCCGCGACCGCGGGCTGCCGAAGCCGACCGACGACGGCACGACGCTCCTCGTCACCGCGGACGCCGGAAACGAAGACGGCACCCCGTTCATCACGCTCGATACGAACAGCACTCTCAAGGGGGTCGTCATCTACTACCCGGGGCAGAAGGTCGACGATGAGCCCGAACCCTACCCATGGGCGATCGCGATGCGCGGCAAGAATCCCGCGGTCCTCGACGTCGAGCTCCTCAACCCGTACAACGGCATCGACGCGTCGCGCAACGAGCGCCACCTGATCCGCAACGTGCACGGCCAGCCGCTCCGCCGCGGTATCTTCGTCGACGCGATCTACGACATCGGCCGCATCGAGAACGTGCACTTCAATCCGTGGTGGAGCACGAAACCGAAGCTCTTCCAGTGGCAGATGGCGAACGGCGAAGCGTTCGTCTTCGGACGCAGCGACTGGGAGTACGTCCTGAACACGTTCTGCTTCGGGTACAAGGTCGGCTACCGGTTCACGAAGACGAAGGCGGGTCTCTGCAACGGCAACTTCCTCGGCCTCGGTGCCGACGACTGCTGGACGGCGGTCGTCGTCGAGCAATGCGCGCCCTACGGGTTGCTCTTCACGAATGGCCAGTTCGTCTCCTTCCACGGCCCGGATCCCACGATGGTCAGCGTGGAAGCGTCCAACGAGGGCTCCGTCCGCTTCGTCAACTGCGCCTTCTGGGGGCCGTGCAACCAGATCGCCCGGCTCGCCGGCGGGGGCACGGTCGGTTTCAGCGACTGCACCTTCACGCAGTGGGACAGCAAGAACGAGGGACGTCACGCCATCCAGGCCGCGAGCGGTTCGGTGCTCGTCCGTGGCTGCGAGTTCCGGCGCGACGCACCCCAGGTCGAGCTGGGATCGGACGTTCGCCGCGCCGTCGTGATTGGCAACATCATCACGGGCACGGCCCGCATCGCCAACGGATGCGGCGCGAGAGCCCAGATCGCGAACAATGCGGCCGACTGACGAGCCAGCCGGTGACGGTAGTACACTTCGGTCCGTGATCCCGACACGCCATTCCCCCCCGACGCCATGAGCACCCTCGCCGTCTCTCTCGTACTCGGTTTCTTCCTCGGCACCCCGCAGAGCGCCCCGGCTCCGAAGGCGGAGGACGAGTATCGTCCGAGCCTGGTCGCCGTCGACCTGAGACGGGCGGACCTCGCCGACCTCGGCCGTCTCGGGCTCGATGTCGTCAAGACCACCCCCGAGCTGGCGCATCTCGTCTGCGATGCGGACGAGCGAGCCTTGCTCAGGACAAATCGCATCCCCTTCCGCATCGTGCAGGAAGATCTGGTCACCTTCTACCAGAAGCGTCTCGAGGAGATCCCACCGACGGTTCGGGACTCGCGCGGGGCCTGGCTGGATCCCCCCTTCGGGCAGGGCTCGATGGGCGGCTACTACACCTGGGACGAGATCCAGTCGGTGCTCGATCAGATCCACGCCGCCTACCCGAGCATCACCACCGCGAAGTTCAGCATCGGGAAGTCGATCCAGGGCCGGGACCTCTGGGCGATCAAGGTCTCCGACAATCCGGACGTCGACGAGAGCGAGCCCGAGGCGCGGATCGACGCCCTGCATCACGCGCGCGAGCCCGCGAGCATGCAGGCCACGATCTGGGCGCTCCTGGCCCTGGTGGAGGACTATGGCCAGGAGTCGTTCTCCGCGTATCTCGTCGACAACCGGGAGACGTGGTTCATCCCGTGCGTGAATCCCGACGGGTACGTCCACAACCAGAACAACCGGCCGGACGGCGGAGGCATGTGGCGCAAGAACCGCCGCTTGAACGACGGGGGGAGCTACGGCGTCGATCTGAACCGCAACTACTCCTACATGTGGGGCTGCAACAACAGCGGATCCAGCGAGAATCCCCATTCGCACGCGTACCGCGGCACCGACCCCGCGAGCGAGCCCGAGGTGGAGGGCATGGAGACGTTCATCTCCTCCCGGAAGTTCATCACCGCGATCAGTGCCCACACCTACGCCGATGCCTGGCTGTACCCGTGGGGCTACACTTCCCTGCCGGTGTCCAATCGGGCGCAGTACGACGAGCTCTCCGCCCTGCAGACCGAGATCAACGGGTACCCCTACGGATCGGGATCGACGGTGATGTACCCCGCCAACGGGGTCACCATCGACTACGACCACGGCGAGCACGGCACCATGTCCTGGACGCCGGAGATCGGCGGGAGTGGAGACGGTTTCTGGCCCGAGACCGGTCGGATCATCCCCCTCTCCGAGCTGAACGAGCTCGCATTCCTGCGCACCATCCTCGCCGCGGGGGCGTATCTCCGCATGGCGGACCCCGTTCGAGTCGAGGTCGGTGACGGAGACGGTGCCTTCGAAGCTGGCGAAACGGTCGAGCTTCGGCACAAGATCCGCAACAGCGGCCGGGGAGACCCGAGCACCCCGGTCACCCTGACCCTGACCAGCACGAGCCCGAACGTCACGATCACGCGCGGCAGCGTCTCCCTCGGCGTCGTGGGTTCCTTCACGACCGTGGACGCCGGCGCCACTCCGCTCGCGTTCTCCATCGACGCCGGCACTCCGCCGGGCACGGAGATCCCCTACACGACGACCCTCGAGCACGACGGCCACGTCCAGGCCGTCGACGGCGTGATCGTCTCCGACTAGCACCGCCGGATTCGAGGACCGGGCCGAGCGGCCTCGAATCCCGCGGGTTCCCTCTGATCCTAGTCGAGACGCTCGTAGGTGGTGGCGACGTACTTGCCGTCCACCATCGAGCCCGTGACCTTGATCCTGGCGCCGTTCTTCTTGTCCCGGCAGAACTCCATCACGCCCAGGGAGGGGTGCTCGAGCGTGACGAACTCGCCACCGATCCTGATGTAGTTGCCACACCGGCCGATCCCCTCGATGGAGCAGCCGCACATCGCCTCGTGGACTTCGGTCGGGGCGACGGGCTGTCGGTCGGCCGCGGGAGGGACCTGTACCTTCACCCACACCGGCGCGGACCACAACGGGTTGCCGTCCGCCTGGGTGACCTTGGCGAAGTAGTAGTGCGGGCCGGGATCGGGCGTGCAGGTCGTCTTCCACTCGCAGCTCGACGCGGAAGGTTCGTCCGTCCTCACGACCTTGCCATCCTGATACAGCTCGATCTTCGCGATGGTGTCACTGCGATCCGGATCCGCAACCGTGACGACCACCCCGACCTTCTCCACCGGCTCCCCGACGATATCGCCCATCGCGGCCCCGTTGACCGTGAAGGACAGCTCGCAGTTCCGGTCGAGCGTCGAGTACACGCGGCGGTTCTTCATCGCGTCCCAGATGCACTGCCGCGACAGGCCGGGCGCGAGAATGCCCGTCCACGACCGGACGTTTCCCCAGTTGGCGTCGTGCGTGTCGTCGGAGCCCTCGGGCGCCAGGTGCCAGCCGTTGTCGAGCGCCCGGATGAATGCCAGCTCCTCGTCGGGATTGCGGAGCTCGATCATGGTCACGGCTGTGTCGGCTTCCGCCGAGTAGGCCAGCCCGGTGTGCGACCGCGTGCCATCCCCGGGGTGGTTGAACTTGGCGACGACATCGGCGGCGGCGATGGTGGCGTAGAACTCCGCGGGATCGGTGGGCCAAAGCCGGCTCTTGGGATCGTAGATGTTCAGATGCCCCCACTCCTTCGTCCACTCGAGCCCCGGAATCACCACGAACTCTCCGTCCTCGTTGGCCTTCCAGGCTACCTCTCGAGTGTCGAACCACTCTTGCTCGTCCAGGCTCTCCAGGTGGTCGGTCAGCGAGAACACGTCGAGCTTCGCCACGTCGCGAGCGTACCGGTGAGCAGCAAGAGGTGTGAGCGTACCGTCGCTGTACCCGGTGTGGCTGTGCAGGTCGGCGAAGAACACCTGCAGCGGGTTGCTGGTCCTCACCGGGACCGCGGTTCTCCAGAGCTTGTTGTCCGTGATGACGATGATGGACCGCTCGCCGTTGGGGCTCATGGTCGTATCCACCTGGCCCCTCCAGACGCCCTCGGAGGCACGTTCCATTGGTCGCCAGGGAGCCCCATCGAGCCCGACGAACGCGGTCGAGGGGAGCCGGGCCCCGTGCAGGGCCGTGACCTTCACCTCCACGCCGATGGTGCCGGTGACCTCCGCCCCGGCCGCGGGCTGGAGGATCTCGACGATGCAGACGGGTTCGTCCTGCTGGGCCGTGGCGATGGCAGGGACGGCGAGGCAAAACACGAGAACGGGCAGGACGGCAATCATGCGGGCCATGGCGCGGCTCCGGGTCAGGGATTCGTCGAACGGGGTTGGCAGGCAAGATAGATTCATCGGTTCATCTCCAGTCGCCGCTCAGCACGAACGCCCCCCACGTGGAGGGCAGTCCATTCCCGTGCTCGCGTCGATTCTCGTCGAGCATGTCGAGCTGCGCCTGCCGCAGCGCTTCGCTCTTGCCCATGCCCTTCTGCCAGAGGTTACGGTAGAAGACCTGCATCAGCTCGCTCGTCGATTCGTCCTTCACCGACCAGAGCGAGCTGATCACCGTCTTCGCGCCCGCGGTCTGGAACGCACGTCGCAGGCCGATCAAGCCCTCGCCCGAACGCGCCTCGCCCAGGGCCGTCTCGCACGCGCTCAGGACGACGAGATCCACGCCGGAGAGGTCGAGCCATCCCACTTCCTCGGCGGTCAGGTAGCCGTCGTCGCGACCCTCCGGGGCCTCGGCGTTCGCCCCCGAGCAGACGAGACCCGTCAGCAGACCGGGGTGGTAGCCCAGGAGGAACTCCGGCTCCGCGCGCATCTTCGTCTCGCGCATGCCCGCTTCGTTCAGGGCCGACTCCCACATGGACGGGAGACCTTCGGGCTGGAAGAAGCCGTGCGTCGCGAGGTGGAGGACGGAGTGCCTGGGCAACTCCCGCTTCAGGCGCTCCTCGCTCGCCGCGGAACCCTGCAGGAGGAGCCGCTCTCCCCCGCGGAACGCATCCGCGTGCAGGTCGAGGACGACCCGGGACTCGTGTTCCGTCGCCGGGAGCCGGCCCCAGAGGGAAGTGAAGCCGCCCCGCAGAGAAGGTGCTCCCCGAGAATCGGCGACCGGGTGCTCCTCCGCGGTGCGGGTCCGATAGTCGATGCCCCCCGCGGAGAGGAGCGAGCCGTGTCCTCCCGAGTCGCCCGCCTCCCGCCTCGCCAGGGCGGCGACGTCCTGGATGTAGACGAAGGCGAACCGTTCGAGGAGGTAACCTCCGTCCTCGGGTTGCAGGACCTCCAGGGGAAGCGTGCCGAGGAACCCGTCGGCCGAGACGAAGAGCGTCTCCACGTCCTCGAGGTGGGGGGCGATGGGATCCCACAGCATGGTCCTCAGACTCGCGCCGGCTCCGGGATCGTCGTCGGTGTCGGCGACGATGCCGCGCAGCTCGTCCGGAGCTTCGCCGCGGACGAGGGCCCGCAGGTGGAGCGCCACCCGATCCTCGATGGCCGCGGCCGATCCGAGCATGAGTCGCGTGACCTCCGGACGATCGGGACGGACGATCCAGAGGGAGAGCGCGGGCTCGGACCAGGCTCCCTTCTTGATCACCTCGTCTCCGCGGAGGTGCGCGGGGAAGTAGACGCGATGCACGAAGAAGTCCAGGAACGCCGATCGTTCCGGCAATGCCGATTGCAGCTCCTCGATCCGGAGCTCAGGCGGCAGCGTGTTCTCGAGGGACCGCTGCAATTGGAGCTCGATTCGATTGCGCTCGTCTCGTAGCTCCACAAGCTGCCGACCATGCGTCTCCTGATCCTGGATGCCCTCGACGAACGTCAGACCCGACAGCCTTTTCTGGCAGGACCGGAGTTCCTCGAGCAGGATTAGCTGCTTCTGGGTCATCGAGGACAGGAGTCGGGCTCGATCCGACATCCCCTGACGAGCGAGCTGGCCCTTCCATTGCAGCAGGGAACCGTACGCATCGAGGAGGAACGTCGGATCCGCCAGGATCGGCGCCAGGCTCAACTCGAACCCGAGATAGTTGAGTGAGCCTGCGAGGAGGCGGAAGCGTTCCGCCTCGGTCATGGCCGTGAGCATCGTCCGGAGGCGGGTGCGATCACCCGAACGGGCCTGGCGTATGTGGTCCCATGCCTCGCGGAGACGACCGGAATCGGCGGCCAGCACGGCCATTTGGCCGAGGCTCGCGGTAGTGAGGGCATGCGAGTGTCCAAGCACCCTTTGGCGGATGGCGAGCGCCTTCTCGTGAAGCGGTCTGGCGGCAGCGTACTCACCGAGGTCGCGGCGCAATTCGGCGAGGTTGGCAATGATCTGCGCCGTGTCGGGATGCTCGGCGCCCGCCCCCTTGATCTGAATGGCTAGAGCACGCTCGTACAGGGGTAGTGCGGCCGCGTAGTCACCCTGGTCGCGGAGCACCACGGCCAGACCGTTGAGGGCTTGAGCCGTGTCGAGATGCTCGGGCCCCGCGACCTTCTCCCGGATCGCGAGCGCTTGTTCGTACAGGGTGCGCGCGGCCTCGAGATCCCCTTGGAAGTGGTGAAGAGTAGCGAGGTTGTTGATCGCCTGAGCGGTGTCCCAGTGCTCCGGACCGAGGGTCTTTCGGTAGACCTGCAAAGTCCGCTCGTAAAGCGGCCGCGCTGCGTCGTAGTCGCCCTGGTTGTGCAGCAGTATGGCCAGGTGGAGGATGGCGTAGGCGGTGTCCGGATGCTCGTCGCCCAGCACTCTCTCCTGGATCTCGATGGCCCGCTCGAGGAGCGGTCGTGCGCTGGCGTACTCGCCCCGATTCTCCTGCAGCATCGCCAGACTGAGGATGCTCTGCGCGGTCAGGAAATGCCACGGGCCCAGTACCTCCTCCCGGATCGCCAGGGCGCGCTCGTGGAGAGGGTAGGCTTCGTCGTACCGCCCCAGGTCCCCGAGCAGGACCGCGAGATTGCTGACGCTGGATGCAGTGTCGGGATGATCGGGCCCGAGAACCTTCTCTCGGCCCTCCAGAACGCGTTCGTAGAACTGCAGGGCGCGGTCGTGATCTCCCAGCTGATGATAGAGGATGGCCAGGTTGCTCCGAGACGTGAGCGTCGTGAGGTGGTCGGGCCCCAGCGTGCTCTCGTAGATGGCGAGTGCCTGCTCGTGGAGGGACTTCGCGGTCTGGATCTCGCCGAGCTCGGCGACCACGAGGGCCAGGTTGTTGAGGCTCGATCCGACTTGAGCATGGTCCGGACCCAGCGCTTCCCTCCGAATCGCAAGAGAGCGCTCGTACAGAGATCGCGCGACGGCGTATTCGCCCTGCCTCTTGCGTGACGTAGCCAGGTTGTCGATACACGTGGCCGTGTCCGGATGCTCCGGGCCCAGCACTTTCTCGCAGACGGCGAGTGCGTGTTCGAGCAACGGCTGGGCGTCCGCGTAGCGGCCCTGCCGGAACAGCAGGCTGCCGCGGTACACCAGCTCCGCCGCGACCGCCTTGGTGCCGGCTCCAAGCTGGGCTTCGACGCTCCGGATCGTCTCTTCCGCCTCGAAGCTCGCGCGCTCGGCCGGAGAGAGGACGGGCGGGGCATCCGCGACGAGGCGTAGCTCGAATTCCCCCTCCTCGCCCTCCAGCGCGCACGCCTCGACGAGGTAGGTGATTCCCGCCTGCAGCTCGTCGATCTCCAGGCGTGCATGAGAGGCGATCCAGCCGTTGTCGTCCTCGGCCAGCACCTCTCCGTATTCGTCGCGCAACACGAGGTAGGCGTCGAAGGCATACGACCGCAGGTCGATGTGATGAGGTCCGGTTTCCTCGACCTCGACGAGATAGAGCTCGCCTGCCGCCTCCCCGGTCTTCCTCTCCAGGAGCTCGGTGAAGACGGGCGGATGAGACTCCGTGATCTTCCCCTGGATGGTTCCTCCTGGACGGAGGATCGGGATGTCCCCGTCGTCCTGGGAGCCAAGGGCGAGCAGAGCGAGAGCGACAGCGGACAGGACGTGCGCGGACATGGACACCTCCGTTTGTGCTTGCCAGGACAACGTACGCATCGTACCAAGGTGCGGGAGGAATGGAGACATGCGCCGCGCAACGACCGCCGCTGACGGAAGCATCGGGGGCTGCCCGTGAGTCGCGCGTTCTCCACGGTTGCGATTGCCGTGGCCGCCGCGATTCTCGCGAGCGCCGGGATGCCCACGCGCGATCCGGCCATCGCCCCGAATCCCGGCACGACGCGGGGCTGCACCATCTTCACCGTGACCGGTGGGGGAAACGTCCTTCTCTGTGGCAACCTCGACCACCCCAGCGTCGACGGCTCGCTCCGCTTCTGGCCCGGCAACGAGGACGAGTATGGGGGTGTCCTGATCGGCTACCAGGCACAGGTCGATGAGCAATCCTGGATCGGCTACGAAGTCGGCATGAACACGCGCGGGCTCGCCTTCGGGACGAACGGCCTGCCCGACGCGCAGATGACGCCCCATCCCGAGCGCCCACTCTCGTGGGAGAACGCCAACCCGTGGCGGAAGATCCTGCGCACTTGCTCGACCACGGACGAGGTGATCGCGCTCACCCGGAGCTTCGACTTCGGGGCGATGATGGACTTCCAGATCCACGTGGCCGACGCCTCGGGCGCGGCCGCGGTGATCGGACCGGGAGGGGATGGCGAGCTGGTGGTGACCCGGCTCGATCCCGAGCTCGGCTTCCTGGCCTCCACGAACTTCAACCTGGGGTACCCGGAGCACCACCACGACCCCTACCCCTGTCCGCGCTTCCAGGAGGCGGAGAAGCGCCTGGCGGGCATACTCGCGG
>CAYRXS010000028.1:0-40057 GCA_964428225.1 uncultured Planctomycetaceae bacterium | reverse complement strand
CCTCAGGTGTGCCCAAAGGACCGTGGCGCCGTCACTCGTGAGGGATGCGGGCTAAGTCTTCTCCCGCGAACGGAGGAAGGTCACCTCCCAGATCGTGGGATCGTTGGTGACCCGAGTCATGAGGACGCGCACGCGCCGCGTCTCCACCGGCGCGAAGTGCACGGTCTGGCGGGCCATGGTCGTCCCGTGGTGGAACGTGTGCCACCCCTCGTTCTCCCACCGTTGCAGCTCGTAGGCCTGGACGCGATCCCAGCCCTCGTTCCAGCGGACCGCATCGATGACACGGGGGCCAGCGAAGTCGAGCTCCAGCCAGCTCTCCCCGTCGCGCGCCCCGTCCGCGGAGGCCCAGCGCGTGGAGGCGTCGCCGTCCACCGTCTTGTCGGGGGGGAACTGTCCGGTGGCGTGCGAGGACGAGGCGCGCACGGCGACCACGTGGACCTTTCGGGGGACGAGCGAATCGTACGCCGTGAATTTGCGGATGACGGGCGTGTCCACGGCCTCCGTGACCCGGAAGCGAAGCGCCTCCACCGACACCGGCTCGATCACGTCGATCTTCTTGTGCCCGATGGAGGAGCCCCTCACCAGGGTTCTCCACTCGCCTTCGATCCGGCCGTCGATCTCGTAGCCGCGCACGGCGTGGCCGTGTCGGATGTCCTCCTTCGTGACGAGATGGTCGACCGGGGTGGGCCGATCGAAGCGTAGCTCGAACGTCGCGGACGAGCCGAAAGCACTCCCCTTTTCGTTTGCGTAGAGCTTCCGGATCGCCTCCCCGAATTCGCGGTAGCGTCGGACGTGGGACTCGGGGATCCGCCCCGTCGTATCCGGCGTGGAGTTGAGCAGCAGGACACCGCCCCGGCCGACCGACTGGTAGTAGATGTCCATGAGCTCGTCGACGGATCGCATCATGTGGTCGGTGTCCGGAGCCCACAGCCACTTGTGGTTGAGCAGCGGGACGTCCATCTCCATGGGGAGCCACACGTCGCCATCCGGATCGCTGTGGAGGGCGGTGGAGACACCGGTAACCGCGTCCTCCCTCTTGACCGTCTGCCATGCGGGGTACGGGGAGATGCCGGCCTCGTTTCCCGGCCAGCGGAGCGTGGCATGAGGACTCTGGAGGATCATGGCCCGGGGCGCGTGGCGGTCGATGATGTCCTTCACGTCCACGATGCAGCTGCCGTCGAACCAGACCTCGGTGATCTCCCCGTAGCGAGACAGGACCTCGGTCATCTGCTGTCGGTAGATCCGGTCGGCCTCCTCCTGATTCGCCGGATCCTTCGTGCGACCACCGCTGCCGATGCCGGCGCCGAGCGCCTCGTTGCCCGGATAGACGTAGATACCCAGCTTCAGGCCGTGCTTCCGGCAGCTCTCCGAGAGCTCGGCGAGCACGTCGCCCTTGCCGCCCTTGTATGGGGTGTTCTTGATTCCGTAGTCGGTCGTATCGGTCTGCCACCAGCAGAAGTCCCCGACGTGCTTGGCCACGAAGAGGATCAGCTTCGCGTCGAAGGACCTGGCGACCCGGCACCACTGATCTGTGTCGAGCGCAACGGGGTTGATCTCCTCCAGGGGTGTCGAGCGATCGTCGTACTCCCGTCCCTGCCAGGTCCCCGGGTGCAGATGCACGAACATCGTCACCTCGAGCTCGTGCCAGGCGATCTGCTCCGGGGTGGGCTTGCCCCGTGAGGGGGCCTGGGCGGAGAGGCCGTAGCCGGCGAGCAGGAGGGCGAGCAGGATCGCGAAGACTCTGATCTTCATCTTCTTGTCCTTGGATCCCCGCGGTGCGGGGGGATGCGGCGGCTGCGCGGAGGGGAGATCGCGGAGGCGATTACGGGGAGGTCGGGACCGGGCGCCCCGCTCGATCCAGCTCTCGGCGGACCGCCTCGGCAAGCTGTTGCAGGGTGAGGGGCCTACGCAGGAACTGGCCGGCGCCCAGGCGAAGAGCCTCGGCGACCCGCTCGCTCTCGGCATATCCCGAGACGAGGATCGCGCGCTGGTCGGGATGGTGCTCGAGGAGCCGGCGGTAGGTCTCCGTCCCGTCGATGCCGCCGGGCATGATCATGTCGAGGATGACCAGGTCGAAGGCCGAATCGGCCATGAGCTCGACCGCATTCTCGCCCGATTCGGACAAGGCGACCTCGTACCCCAGCTTGCCGAGGAGGCTGCTCACCACCTCCCGCTGGAGCTCGTCGTCGTCCACGACGAGGATGGAACCGGTGCCACCGGCGATCTCCGTCGACACCTCCACCGCCTCCTCCCGGGTCGTCGGCAGGAAGAGGAGCATCGACGTTCCCAGGCCCGGCCGGCTCTCGCAGTCGATGTGCCCGTGGTGGTCTTCGACGACCGCGTGCACCACGCTCAGGCCGAGGCCGGAGCCGCGCTGCTTGTCGGTGGTCTTCGTCGTGAAGAAGGGATCGAACATGCGAGCCAGCGTCTCGGCCGGTATGCCCACCCCGGTATCCGACACCGTCAGCTTGACGTATTCGCCTCGGGGGATCCGATCGATGTGGCCGCAGCGCATGTCGGCGTAGACGTTCTCGGTCCGGATGGTCAATCGTCCGACGTCCGCCATCGCGTCCCGGGCGTTGGTGATCAGGTTCGCGATGGCCCGGAAGACCTGGGACCGGCCCGCCTTGACGTTCAGCAGGTCGTCAGCGAGGTCGAGCTCGAGGACCAGGCCCTCGGGCTTGGGCACGATCTGCCGGGCGGCGTCCCGGACCACGACGTTCAGGTCGAGCACCTCGAGGTTGTAGTGGCCCCGCCGGCCGAGCGTCAGGAGCTGGTGGTTGATCTCGGCCATCCGGCTGGCGGCCGTCTCCATGAAGTCGACGTACTTCAGAGCCGGGTGCTCTTCCGGGATCTCCCGGCGGATGAGCCCGGGGAAGCCCGCGAGCGGGCCGAGCAGGTTGTTGAAGTCGTGGGCCACCTGGCCCGCGACCCGGCCGGCGGTCTCCAGCCTCTGCGCCCGCGCCGCGAGGTCCTGCAGCAGCTTGATCTCGGAGATGTCCCGGGCGATGCCGCAGAGCCCGATCACCTGCTCCTGGGCATTCCGCAGCGGCACCATGACCACGTGGAAGATCTGGTTGAACTCCGGGGCGAGGTAGCTCCCTTCCCGATCGACCGTCTCCCCCGCGAGCACGCGATGGTTGAGCGCCTCGAGCTCTTCACCCCGCTCGTGACCGAAGGCGTCCCGGGCGGTCTTGCCCACGATCTCCGCGGCGGGCAGGCCGATGAGCTCCGCCATGGCCGGGTTCACGCTCACATAGCGCAGCTCCCGGTCCTTGATGAACATCAGATCGGGCGTGGTCTCGAAGATGGCGCGGATCCGCTCGTCCTTCTCCCGGAGCGCCGCCTCCGCCTCCTTCCGAGCCGAGATGTCGAGGTGCATCCCGACCGCCCGGACCGGATGGCCCTGCTCGTCTCGCTCCACGATCTTGCCCCAATTGAGGATCCACTTCCAATCACCCGACTTGGTGCGCAATCGGTGCTCCACCTCGAACACCTGGGTTTCCCCCGCTTCGTGGGCCCTCGATTTCTCCCTTACCCGGGGCACGTCCTCGGGATGGACGAGCTTGAACCAGTCGTCGAGATGATCGTCGATCTCCTCGGGCGAGTAGCCGAGCGTCTTCGTCCACTGCCGGCTGCGAACCACCCGGTCGGTCCGATAGTCATGCTCCCAGACGCCGAGCTTGGCAACCTCGAGCGCGAGATTGAGGCGGGTCTGGCTCGCCACGAGGTCGGCCTCGGTCCTGCGTTGCTCGGTGACGTCGGTCATGGTGCCGTCGAAGAAGACGACCTCGCCATCCTCCCCGGTCACGGCATAGGTGTTCATGACGACCATGAACGGGGTGCCGTCCCGCCGCTTCATCCGGGCTTCCACGTTCGTGTAGTAGCCCTGACGGAGGCAACGCTCCATGAACCAGGCGCGTTGCTCCGGGTGCTCGTACAGCGACTCCGCCGAGGCCCGGAGCATCTCCTCCGCGTTCTCGAACCCGAACATGCGGACCAGGGCGGGATTGGCGGCGAGGATCGTCCCGTCCGGACGCGTGCGGAACACGCCGCAGGGCAGGTTCCGGATGATCGCCCGATTCAGCTCCTCCCGGCGGGCGAGTGCCGCCTCTCTCTCCACTCGTTTGGTGATTTCGGCCCAGCTGCCCGAGAAGCCGATGACCGCGCCCTTGGCATCGTGGTGGGGGGCGAGGTGGTCGAGGACGTAGACGTAGTGACCGTCCCGATGCCGGACGCGGTACTCGCACTGGTGGACGGCACCGGCTCCGACCGCCTCGTGGGCGGCCGCGATCACGCTCCGGTCGTCGGGATGGACCAGGCCCTCCAGGAATCGGTCGTCGGCGTAGAAGTCCTCCGGCGCGTGGCCGAGGTGGTCGCGGAGGTTTCCGGAGATGAAGACGGTCGGAAAGACCGGACCGGGGCCACAGCTATAGATCACCACCGGAGTGGCCGCCAGGCGTCCGAGGATCTCCCCCGCCCGGTGGAGGGCGGTCCCTCTGATCGCCTCGGGCAGGGCATGCTCCGGAGCGCGGTCTCGATTCTCGGCCCGATCCTCTCTCGTCACGGGTGGTTCACCTCTCGGTCGTCCTGGGAAGGGCGAGGCAAGGCATGGTAGGAGACCCGGGGGGCACGAGGCAACCTCCCCGCGGTTCGCGTCCGGCGTCCGGAGGGGCAGAATCCCCCCCTCCGCCTTGGGCGTCTCGGGCACGCTCGCTAGAGTGCCTCCCCTCGATTAGCACCCTGGACGAGAAGCGAAACCCCGCGATGGGAGACCGACGATGTATCCGGTGATGCTCGAGCTCCGCAACCGCGCCTGCCTGGTCGTGGGCGGCGGCGGCGTGGCCCTGCGAAAGGTGAATGGACTGCTCGAGGAAGAGGCCACGGTCACCGTCGTGGCCACGGAACCGGTCGCGGCCCTCCGGGAGCTCTCGGAGGCGGGAACGATCCGGCTCGAACGACGCGCCTACGAGTCCGGCGAGGCCGCCGGCTTCCTCCTCGTCTTCGCGGCCACCGACGATCGAGAGGTCAACCGCCGCGTCTTCGAGGATGCGGAGGGGGCGGGCGTCTGGGCCAACGTGGCCGATGATCCCGAGCTCTGCTCCTTCCACCTGCCCGCCCGGGTCCGGCGCGGACAGATGCAGCTCGCCATCGCCTCGGGGGGCGAGGCGCCCTTCGTGACTCGTCGTCTCCGCCAGCTCCTCGAGCGCCGATTCGGGCCCGAGTGGGCCGAGTGGATGGACGCGGCGGGACGCTTCCGGGACGAGGTGCGTCGGCAGGACCTCTCCCGCCAGGAGGCCGAGCGACGCTTCGACACGTTCTTCGCCGAGACCGTGGATCCCGTGCGCCTCGGCGCCCGCGTCCCCACCGCCGACGAGGAGAGCTGCTATCTCGCCGGAGATCGACCCGGCGGAATCGAGGAGCCCGCTCCCCGGGATCGTCGGTCGCACGAGGTCGCTCCCGACGTGAAGCCGGGGCTGGTTTCGCTCGTGGGGGCCGGCCCCGGGGATCCGGGGCTGCTGACACTCCGCGGCCGGGAGCGCTGCCTCGCCGCGGACGTGATCGTGTACGACCGCCTTGCGGCGACCGCCCTCCCGTGCGACCTCGCGCCGGACGTCGAGCTGCACGCCGTGGGCAAGCAGGCCAGCCGCCACCCCGTGCCCCAGGAGGAGATCAACGCCCTGCTCGTGAGGCTCTCCCGCGAGGGCAAACGCGTGGTGCGGCTGAAGGGCGGAGATCCCTACGTCTTCGGCCGGGGCAGCGAGGAGGCGGAGGAGCTCGTGCGAGCCGGACTGCCGTTCGAGGTCGTGCCCTGCGTCACCGCGGGGATCGCAGTGCCCGCCTATGCCGGTATCCCGGTCACGCACCGGCAGGAGGCGGTGCGCGTCACCATCGTGACCGCGCACGAGGCGGTGAAGTCCGACGGTCCCCAGGTTCGCTGGGACCTCATGGCCGCGGATCCCCACGCGACGATCCTCGGGTACATGGGCGTCACGCAGCTCCCGGAGGTGATCGACAAGCTCCTGGGCGCCGGCCTGGATCCCGAGACTCCCGCCGCCATGGTCGAGCGGGGAACGACGTCCGCGCAGCGCGTGGTGCGGAGCACGGCCGCGGGATTGCCCGAGGCGGTGGCGGAGGCCGGCCTGAATCCTCCCGGGCTCTTCGTCATCGGCCCCACGGTGAGCCACGGCGAGGCGCTGGACTGGTACGACCGCGCGCCCCTGATGGGGGAGCGCCTCGTCCTGGCCGCGCCCGGCGGCGAGCTGGCCACCGAGCTCGAGCTCGCCGGCGCGGAGACCGTGCCGGTGCCCCTCCCGGTCACCCCCGCCGCGCGGGTGGTGCTCGACGCCCTCCCCGTCACCGGCTGCGTGGCGCGCGGACCGGAGGAGCTCGATGCCCTCGACGAGGAGCGGAGCGATCCGACCTGGAGGTCCGACGCCGCCGCCTGGTGCCTCGGCAAAGCGACCGCGAGCCGCGCCCGCGAGCTCGGATGGCCCGTGGTGATGGAGGTCGACGGTGACGCGACCCCCGCCGAGGTGGCCTCGGCGATCGCGGCCCGTCGCTAGCCGTAGATCAGACCGGAACGGCCTTGTGGCCGTAGCAGAGGATGCCGCCGTGGTCCTCGCGGCGGATCAGGCGGAACTCGAGCGTGACGTCCATGCCCGCGGTGACGGCCTCCGGATCGCAGTCCACGACCTGGGTCATGAGCCGCGCTCCCTCGGGGGTCTCCACGATGGCCATGGCGATCGGGGCCTCCATCATGAAGTCGTCCGCGGGCGTGCGCACCACCGTGTGGGTGATCACCTTGCCCGTGCGTGACAGCTTGACGTCCTCCAGGTCCTCGCCCCGGCAGGAGGGGCAGATGACGCGGACGGGGTAGATGACCTTGCCGCAGGCCTTGCACTTGACCGCTTCCAGTCGAAAACGCTCGGGGACTTCCCGCCAGTATCTCGGGCTCGGCATGATCAAACCCTCTCGAGGATGTGGACCACGGAGCTTCCCCCGGATCCGCCCATGTTCTGTGCGAGGCCGATCTTGGCGTCGGGCACCTGACGCTGGCCCGATTCGCCCCGCAGCTGTTCGAAGATCTCGATCGCCTGGGCGATCCCGGTGGCCCCCACGGGGTGGCCCTTGGACTTGAGTCCGCCGCTCGTGTTCACGGGAATCCTCCCGCCCAGAGCGGTCTCTCCGGACCCGGCGGCGCGACCGCCGAGCCCCTTCTCCACGAGGCCGAGCGCCTCCAGGCAGCAGATCTCCGCGATGGCGAAGCAATCGTGCACCTCGGCGACCTGGATGTTCCCGGGGCCCACGCCGGCCATCTCGTAGGCCTGCTCGGCGGAGCGCTGCACCGCGTCCAGGAAGGCCGGATCCTCGCGGTTGGCGAGCTGGATCGTCCCGGTGGCCGCTCCCGTGCCCCGGATCTTCACGGGCCGGTCGGTGTACTTCGAGGCCTGGTCCAGCGGACAAACGAGCACCGCCGCCGCGCCGTCGCTCACCGGCGAACAGTGCAGCAGCCGGAGCGGATCCGCG
This sequence comes from uncultured Planctomycetaceae bacterium, assembly GCA_964428225.1. Taxonomy (GTDB): domain Bacteria; phylum Planctomycetota; class UBA1135; order UBA1135; genus JBFMCU01. Next base: position 32,527 of record CAYRXS010000028.1, on the reverse strand, counting down.
ACCAGTGTCGAGTTCATGATCGCCTCCTGCGTGAACTCGAGCCGGAACTGCGCCTTCGGGTTCATGGCCCCGTGGCGGTGGTTCTTCACTCCCACGTCCGCCAGCTGCGCCTCCGTCGTGCCGTAGGCGTTCATGTGGGCGCGGGCGATCATGGCGTACAGGCCGGGGAAGGTGATCCCGTGGTAGGCCTCGTACTCCTGGTCGGCCGCGGAGGCGAGGACCGCGGTCACGTCGCCCCCGTCGTTCATCTTCTCCACGCCGCTCGCCAGCACGAGGTCGCTCGCTCCGGAGGCGACCTCGAAGAAAGCCGTCCGCAGCGCGGCCCCGCCCGAGGCACAGGCGGATTCCACGCGGGTCGCGGGCACTCCGGTCATCCCGATCTCGTCGGCGAGCAGCGGGCCCAGGTGCTCCTGGCCCACGAACTGCCCGGCCGACATGTTGCCGACGACGATGGAGTCCACACGGTCCACCTTGGCGGCCTTCAGGCACTCGACCGCGGCTTCCGCGAAGAGCTCGCGCAGGCTCGACTCCCACAGCTCACCGAACCGGGTCATTCCCGCCGAGACGATCGCCACATCGCGCATGTCCGTATCCTCTATTCGTTGGGACGAGGTCTCGCTCGTCAGTCGTTCAGGATGATCTTCTCGCGGTACTTCGCGTATTGACCGTACGTGACGTAGTGGCGCTGACCATCGAGCATGGAGCGCACGGTGGCGGCGAGGTCACGCCGCCCAGGGAGCAGATCCGTCGCCTGGAGGATGAACGAATCGCTGCCCGCGCCGGAGCCGAAGGAAGTGACGAAGATGCGCTCCCCGGGCTCGGCCACGTCCAGGACGGCGGCCAACCCGGTCGGCGAGGAGCCCGAGTAGGTGTTGCCCATCGTGTTGACGAGCCACCCCGTTTCGAGCTGTCCCTTCGTGAAACCGAGCTTCTTCCCGGCCGAGAGGGGGAACTTCCCGTTCGGCATGTGGAAGACCGCGTGGGCGAAATCGGAGGCCTGCATGCCCGACTTCTCGAGGATTCCGCGGGACGCGGAGAGCACGTGCTTGAAGTAGGCCGGCTCACCGGTGAAGCGCCCGCCGTGACGCGGATAGAAGCGCCCCTCACGCCGCCAGAAGTCGGGGGTGTCCGTCGTGTAGCTGTAGGTGTGCAACACGTCGGCGAGGGTGTCCTTCTTGCCGAAGATGAAGGCGCTTCCCCCCGCGGAGGCCGAGAACTCGAGGGCGTCGTTCGGCGCTCCCTGGGAGGTGTCGGCGCCGATCCCCATCGCGTACTCGCACGCTCCCGCGTCCACCAGCGACAGGGCGACGAACATCGCCTCGGTGCCGGCCTTGCAGGCGAACTCGAAGTCCGCGACGTGCACCTCGGGGCCGATGCCCAGCGCGTCGATGACGATCGTTCCGCTGGGCTTGACCGCGTAGGGATGGGATTCGGACCCGATGTAGAGGGCGCCGATCTTCTGCGGATCGATCCCGGCGCGGGCCAGCGCTCCGCGCCCGGCGGCCACCGAGATGGTGATCGTGTCCTCGTCGAGTCCGGGGACGGACTTCTCGGTCAGGAGGAGTCCTCGCTGGATCGTTACGGGATCCTTTCCCCACTGACGCGCGATCTCCTCCGACGTGATCCTGTTCCGGGGGACGTACGCCCCGTAACCCACGATGCCTGACATTTGCTCCTCCGGGGGATGGCTCATTCTGGGTAGACAACCGCGCCAAAATATCCGCAGAGCGCGAATCCTTCAAGCGCGGCCAGCCCCTTTCTCCCGGGGTTGCGGAGAGCGAGCATCGGCGCCCCGAGTGGCCGCGCATTCGCGCTCGATTTCCGGTCGCTTCCGCTTCCTCGCGCCGCGGGAAGCGCGACGGTTCGGAGGTCCGGCGTCCGAGAATCGAGGGCGTTTCTCCGCGCCCCCGGCCCCCGCGGCTCGCCCCTCCGGAGAGCGTCTTTGCGTGTTTCCGTCCGCGGCGGTGTAATGTGACCGGAGTCCATTTCGGATTCGCTGGATGGAGCAACGGAACCGCATCGTCTGGAAGCCGAGCGTCGCGGTCATCGTGGTCGTCTCCGTGGTGATCGCGATGTTCGCGTGGATCTCCCACACCCTCGAACAACGCAGCGCCCGGGAGTCCGCGCGCCTGAGCCTCGATCTCAATGCGGACGCCGTCGTCCGGGGAATCGAGCGACTCATGACGACCCAGGGAGGAGCGGGCGTCGACGCTCTCTTCCAGGATCTGTCCCGCCGGAACGACTCGTACACGGGGCTCCGGCTGATCTCCCATCGATCCGGCGAGGTCGTCGTCTCGACCGCCGCCGGGGGTGCCCGGCCCCTGTCGCTGGAGGACTCCGAGTGCAGCCGGTGCCATGCGCTCGAAGATCCCGCGTCGGCGGGGGACGGCTCCTCCGAGTCGATCACGCGGGTCCCCGACCTCGGCCGGCAGTTCTCCCTGCTGACCCCGATCGTCAAGAAGCCGGGTTGCCAGGCCGGGGGCTGCCACGCGGGCTCCGGGGACGACCGGATCCTCGGCTTCCTGCAATCGAGATACTCGCTGGCGGCCATCGATCCCCACGGCGCCACCCGTGGCCTGCGCACGATCGGCGAGGCCGCGCTCGCCATCGTTCTCGTCGGCCTCATCATCCACCTGTTCTTCCGCCGCGTGCTCGGGCGTCCCATCCAGGAGTTGATCAGGGGAACGCGCCGGATCGCGGAGGGGGATCTCGACTTCGAGTTCAAGGGCGAGCGAAACGACGAGATTGGCGTGCTCGAGCGGTCCTTCAACTTCATGACCTCGAAGCTCCAGGACCACCAGACCGAGCTCCGCAACGCCATGGGGTACCTCGAGGGGATCATCGAGAGCTCCGCCGACATCATCATCACGGTGACCCCGCAGCACCGGATCCAGACCTTCAACCGGGGCGCGGAGGAAACCCTCGGTTACCGGCGAGAGGAGATCGAAGGCGAGCGGATCGAGGTCCTCTTCGCCGACCCCAAGGACCGCGAGTACGCCCTCAATCAGCTGAGCCACTCGGACAACGTCCGTAACTTCCGGACCGACCTCCGCACCAAGGACGGCGAGATACGACACGTCCTCCTGACCCTCTCGCGCCTGCGGGATTCCGAAGGGAACCCGATCGGCACGTTCGGTATCAGCAAGGACGTGACGGAGGAGCGCAAGCTCATCCGGCAGGTGATCCAGTCGAAGAAGTTCGCGGCGATCGGGGAGGCCGTGACGGGGATTCAGCACGCCATCAAGAACATGCTCAACGCCCTGAAGGGCGGCGCCTACCTGGTCCGGAACGGCATTGTCAAGGACAACCGGCAGCGGCTGGAGGAAGGCTGGAGCATGGTCGAGGAGGGGATCGAGCGGATCACCGCCCTCTCCTTGAGCCTCCTCAACTACGCGAAGGAGTGGCAGCCCGATTTCGAGGACGTCGACCTCAACCACATGGCCACCAAGGTCCACGAGGTGATCGTCCAGTCCGCCCAGGACCAGGGAGTCACGGCGCGCCTCGAGACGACCGACCAGCCGGCCAACGTCGTCTGCGACCCGAAGCTCATCCACATGGCGATCATGGACATCGTGAGCAACGCCATCGACGCCTGCGTCTGGAAGGAGTACGAGGAGGACGAGACGCCCGAGGTCGCCCTCGCGGTCTTCCCGAACGGGACCGGAGACCAATTCACCATCGAAATTCGCGACAACGGTTGCGGAATGAGCAAGGTGATCCTGGAGAATATCTTCACGCCTTTTTTCAGCACCAAGAAGAAGTGGGGGACCGGCCTGGGACTGGCCCTGACCTCGAGAGTGATCAACGTACATGGGGGAACGGTCGACGTGGAATCCGAGCCTGGGCACGGCGCCACGTTCCGAATCGTCCTTCCGACACACGGCCCGAGACGCAGCAAGGAGCACGCTGATGGCCAAGAAGGTTCTGGTAATCGATGACGACGAGAACGCGGTGAAGTACCTCTCCGTCGTTCTGGACGAGAACGGCTACGCCGTGACGAGCGCTCACGACGGTCGGGAGGGCTTGCAGATGCTGCAGGACGACTGTCCTGATCTCGTCGTGCTCGACGTGATGATGCCCAAGAAGTCGGGATTCACGCTCTTCAAGCAGATACGCAAGGAGGAACGATTCAAGGACCTTCCCGTGCTCATGCTCACCGGCGTCGCGGGGGTCCTCGAGGAGCTCGACGAGGAGAGCGAGGACACGCACTCGCGTCCCTACGACAGCCTCCGGGAAGCTCTCCGCAAGAACATCCGCCAGATGAGGAACGAAGGGCTCCTCAAGCCGGACATGTTCATGGACAAGCCGGTCGATCCCGACCAGTTCATCGAGAAGGTCAAGGAGCTCATCGGGACCTGAGAGTCCTGTGCTCGCGCCCCGGGACGGACCTCCCGATCCGGTCCCGGGGAGCGAGCATCGGCCCCTCCGCTCCCACCTCCGCCACGAGCTGCGGTGACCTCCGATGGCGGTCTTTCGTGTCGGAATCGACAGCTACTGCCTGAATCCCCTCGCGCTCTCTCCGTTCGAGGTGCTGGAGTGGGCCGACGAGAACGGAGCCGAGGGGGTGCAGTTCTCCGAGCTGCACCTGCCGCCGGGGCGGGACCTCGACGAGTCGCTCCTGACCGAGGTCGCGCAGCTCGCCCGCGCTCGTGACCTCTACCTGGAGTGGGGCGGCGGCCAGCACCTCCCCTTCGACACGCGGAGCTGGTCGCGTCGGGAGGTGCTCGCCTCCAACGTCGCGGCCGCGGAGCAGGCCCGGCACGTGGGAGCCGAGGTGGTGCGCTCCTGCTCGGGCGGGCTGATGCGCTGGACCGACGAGGCGCCTCCGACGGAGTCGTTGCTCGACGAGATGGTCCGCACGTTGCGAGAGATCGAGCCCGCCTACCGGGATCTCGGCGTCACTTTTGCCATCGAGGTGCACTTCGAGTTCACGACCTTCGAGCTCCTCCGCGTCTTCGAGAGGTGTGGGGCCCAGCCCGGGGGTCACCTCGGCATCTGCCTGGACACCATGAACCTGCTCACGATGCTCGAGGATCCCGTGGCGGGCACCGAGCGCGTTCTGCCCTGGATCGTCGCCACGCACGCGAAGGACGGTGCGGTGGGGCTCACCGACGAGGGGCTCGTCTCGTTCCCCGTCGAGCTGGGGAGAGGGATCGTCGACTTCGAGGCCATCCTCTCCCTGCTCGCCACCCTGCCGCGGACGCCGCACCTCTCGCTCGAGGACCACGGGGGAAGCTTCGACATCCCCATCTTCGATCCCGCCTTCCTCGCGCGATTCCCGGACCTGACCGCGAGCGAGCTCGCCGGGCTCTTGGGCATCGTGAGAAGGAACGACCGCCGCCCCTCCGAGCGGCGGGCCCGGCCCCTGGATCGTGCGGAATGGCCGGGGATCTGCGAGGAGCGGATCCGCCGGGGCCTCGGAAGCCTGCAACGAATCGCGAATGACCGGGAGGAGGAGGTCGCTCGCCGCCCATGAATCCCCGAGAGGTCGTCAAGCGTACGCTGGAGTTCCGCGGCCCGCCCCGAGTGCCCCGCCAGCTCTGGCTCCTGCCGTGGGCGACCAGGCACCACCCCGAGGCCGCGACCCGCATCCAGCGGCGGTACGCCGACGACGTCGTCTCGTCGCCGTCCTTGCTCACCGAGAAGCTACCCGGCCGGGGCGATCGCTACGCCGTGGGAACGTGTGTCGACGAGTGGGGCTGCGTGTACGAGAACCTCGAGGAGGGGATCATCGGCGAGGTGAAGAACCCGATCCTCGCGGACTGGTCGGACCTGGATCGGCTCCGCATTCCCCGGGAGCGGCTCAGCGTCGACGTCGAGGCGGTCGACGCGTTCTGCCGCGACACCGATCGCTTCGTCCTGTCCTGCAGCTTCCCCCGCATGTTCGAGCAGCTGCAGTTCCTTCGGGGGACGGAGAACCTGATGGTCGACCTCTTCGAGCAGCCCGAGGAGCTCTCGGTGCTGATCGAACGGATCCACGAGTTCTATCTCGAGGAGCTCTCGATCTGGGCCCGCACGAAGGTGGACGCGCTCTTCTTCATGGACGACTGGGGGTCGCAGAGCTCGCTGTTGATCTCCCCCGATCAGTGGCGCCGGATCTTCCGACCGCTCTACGAGGAGTACTTCCGCATCGCCCACGAGAGCGGCAAGTACGTCTTCTTCCATTCCGACGGGTACATCCTCGACATCGTCGAGGACTTCATCGAGCTCGGAGTGGACGCCCTCAACTCCCAGGTGTTCCTCATGGGGCTGGACACGGTGGGGGAGAGGTTCGGGGGCCGGATCACGTTCTGGGGGGACTTCGACCGCCAGCAGCTCCTGCCCCGCGGCACCCACGAGGAGATCATCGAGGCCGCGCGGCAGATGCGTGAGCACCTCTACCGGGACGGCGGCCTCATCGCCCAGTGCGAGTTCGGTCCCGGCGCGAACCCCGACAACGTCGAGGCGTTCCTCGCCGCCTGGGAAGACGTCTGATGTACGTCCTGGGCCTCCACATCCTCGACCTGGCGGTGATCATCGCCTACGTCGTCGTGATTCTCTGGCTGGGCACGCGGGCCGCGAAGAAGGTGAAGAACGCGGAGGACTTCTTCATCTCCGGCCGCAAGCTCGGGAAGTACTACCAGCTCTTCCTGAACTTCGGCAGCGCCACGGACGCCAACCAGGCGGCGGCGGTGTCCCGGGAGATCTACCGCCAGGGCATCGGCGGCATGTGGATCCAGTACCTCGTGCTGTTCCTCACGCCGTTCTACTGGTTCACGACGATGCTCTACCGCCGGGTGAGGCTCGTCACCCTCGGTGACTTCTTCACGGAACGGTTCCAGAGCCCGTTCCTCGGCGGGGCCTTCGCCCTGTTCACCCTGGTGATGGCGATCGTCGGCGGCGGGGCGAGCTACATGGTCGCGGGAAAGACCATGCAGGCGCTGACTCCGAAGCCCGAGGCGGAATACACCCAGGAGGAGCGGGAATCCGTCGAGCAGTTCCGCGAGTATCAGGATCTGCGCAGCCGGCTCGCCCTGGGGCTGGACGAGCAGGAGCGAACGCGCTACGAGGAGCTGGACGATCGCCAGAAGAGGGGCGAGCTCCACTCGTTCATCTCCTACACCGACCTGACGACGTTCTACATCCTCTACGCGATCATCGTGGCCTTGTACACCGTGCTCGGCGGCTTCACCGCCGCCGCCATCACGGACGCGATCCAGGGGGTTCTCATCGTCACGTTCTCGGTGATGCTCATTCCAATTGGGCTGAGCCGGATCGGAGGCTTCGAGGGGCTCCACGCGAGCGTGCCCGACTACATGTTCGAGCTGTTCGGCTCCGCGGCCACGAGCGAGTACGCGTGGTTCTCGATCCTGGCCATGATCGTGGCGAACCTCGTCTCGATCGTGGCCGTGGCCCCGATGATGGCCGCCGCGAGCGCGGCCACGAACGAGAACGCGGCGCGCATCGGAACGCTGACGGGGATGTTCAGCAAGCGCATCATCATGCTCTTCTGGGCCCTGGCCGGGCTCCTCGCCATCGGGCTCTACGGGGGCGAGCTGAGCGATCCCGACCTGATCTGGGGTCACATGACCCGCGACCTCCTCGTGCCCGGAGCGATCGGATTGATGCTGGCCGGCGTGCTCGCCGCGAACATGTCGTCGCTCGACGCGGGCTCGGTCACCAACTCCGCCCTCTTCATCCGCAACCTCTACCAGCCGCTGCGTCCGGGCCGATCCGACGGGCACTACCTCCTCATCGGGCGCGTGGTGATCGTGATCGTGTTGTTCGGAGGCATCGCCGCCGCGCTCTTCCTCGACAACCTCCTGAACCTGATGAAGTACTTCATCGCGCTGCCCGCGGTCTTCGGCGGCGCGATCTGGGTGGCCTTCGTCTGGCGCCGGTTGACGAAGTGGGCGGTGATCGTCCAGGTCTTCCTCTGCTTCACGCTCTATGCCGTCGCGCCGAATCTCTTCCCGACGCTGGAGGTCTTCCGTGACGGCCCGGCCTATCTGGTGGAGACGCGTCCGCGCGAGGTCACGATCGTCACCGGGGCGCTCCTCGAGGACGTCGAGGCCGGTCGGGCACACACCGTGGGACAGACGATCGAGAAGGCACACCTCACGGAGCCGGTCGGCATCTACTTCGAGAGCGTCGTTCGCGCAGATCCCACGGATCCCGACTCGCCGAAGTCCGGCCGCGGTCGCTTCAACGCGGAGGTCTGGGTCCTGAGCTGGCTCGGCTTCGACTTCCGCGACTGCTCGAAGGCCCAGCTCACGGCGACGCGGTTCTACTTCTCCGCGTTCTTCCCCTTCGTCCTGCTGTTCCTGCTCAGCATCTTCACCCGGCCCAACGAGAAGAGGGCGCTCGACCGCTTCTACGGAAAGCTCCACACCCCGGTGCGCTCGAATCCGGAGGACGACGCCCGGGCGGTGGAGGACGCCGCGGTGCATCCCGAGCAGTACGAGGCGAAGAAGCTCTTCCCGGGAACAAGCTGGGAGTTCCTGAGGCCGGGTCTCATGGACTGGGTCGGGTTCTTCGGGAGCTGGCTGGTGGTCCTGGGCATCCTGGGGCTGCTCTGGCTGATGGCGACCATCGGTTCGTGAGACAAGCCGGTCCGGCATTCAAGCCGGGCGCTACGACGGTCGATACGTGGGCTTGTCAGGCGTATGGACCAGCCACCGGTTCATCCCGCTCGGCCACCGGAAACCGTTTCCGATGGTGCCCACGAGCTGCTGGGAGCTCTCGCCAGAGTGCTGGCGGTCGCTCCCCTCTATCCGTCTGGACACGCCCGCTTCGTCAAGGAGGCCACGGAGCTGCGTGACCGGGTCCGGGACGGGTGCGTCGACTCGGCTCCGCTGACCATCGGGATCGCCTCCGATCACCTCCGCGTGCGGTCCATCCCGGTGGTGCTCGAGAGCGCCGAGGCGCGTCAGATCCACGAGATCCTCTGGCCCCTCGGCATCAGCCGGGTCGAGATCGAGCCGGACGCCACGGCGGAGGACATCCACCTGCTCGCGGCCAGCTTGATCCGCCAGTCTCGTCAGCTCGGCAGCACCCGGACGCTTCGTCAGCACTTCCTCGGGGAGCAGCCCGAGACCGTCCACGTTCGCTTCCACGAGTTCGGGCGGCGGGTCGGAGGAGGGGCCGCAACCGCGGCCAGCCAGGATCGGATCCGGTCGGCGATGAGTAGGATCGAGACGCATCTTCAAAGTCTCCACGACGACGAGGAGAGCGTCGATCGGTCCTGTCGTGTCGCCCAGACCCTCCTGTCCCGAGTGGCGGAGCGGCTCGAGACGAACTTCGAGTCCCGGATGCCCAGCTCCTCGGGGCGCAATCTCGAGGAAGTCCTGGATCTGTGCGCCTCGGTGATCAGCACGGCGATGGAGGATCTCCTCCACCGGGACTCCACCTTCGAGGACCTGTCGAGCCTGTTCGAGTCCGCAGAGCTCGCCCTCGCTCTGTCCGACGATCAAGAAACCGCGAACCTGATGCTGGACGTGCTGCGGGAGGCGCGGGACGAAACGGCCGCCGGGGACCTCGAGATCGACGTGAGCGGAGCAGAGCCGTGGGGCGAGGACAGCCACGAGCGGTCACTCCCGGCGCTCACGCGGGCGCTTCAGGAGATCGCGGACGCCGAAACCGAGATGTTCGATGCGCGGGTTCCGGGGGAGCAGCTCTCGGTCTTCCTCGAGCTGCTCCTCGACCATCCGTCACCGAGGTGCAGACGCGGAATCGCCCGCAGATTCCAGTGGTCGCAACCGTCGACCGTGAGCTCCCCCGAGTACCGGGTTCTCCGCGGAGCGCTGGAGACCCTGCTCGAGCAGGACGACCTGGCGTTCGTGGATCGGACGATCTCGTTCCTCGCGGGGACGCTGTGCGAACAGAGCCCGTCCCTGATCCCATCGCTCCTGCTGTCGGCCTGCGATTCATCGACCTCGCCGGAGACCTTCGCCGTCGCCTGGCCTCACCTCCTCAACGAGCTCATCGGGGGTTCGATCGATGGGGATCCGCACCTCCGGGGCGGTTTCGTCGAGGCGTTCTGTGCGAGCGCCACGACCGTATCCGAGAGAGACGTCGACCGGCTCGCTCGCCTGCTGTCGTTGCCCTCGAAGCCGATGTCCGAGAGGGCGTTCGAGATCGCCACTCCCTACATGCTCCCCATTCTCGCCGCCCTGCTCGAGCGCTCCGACGATCGAGCGCTCGGCGACTGGATCCTGCGGGGAGTGAGAGCGCACTGCCCGCCCTGGGCGGGGGCCGCGGCTCTCGTTCGGCTGCATCACCTCGACTCGCGCGCTCGTCCGCTCGTGATCGGCCTGCTTCGCGAGAAGCTCCCGCGACGCCCCTCGCGCCCGCTCCAGGACCTCGCCGCGGACCTGCTCGTCCTCACTCTGGAGGAGCTCCCCCTGGCCCGACGGAACGAACCGTGGGTAACGGAGGCCGTGTGCTCGCTCGCGTCCCTCCCCGGTGAGCACGTCGAGGAAACCCTGAAGGGGATTCGCCGGGAACGCAGGGGCCTCTTCCGGCGCGCGTGGCCTCGCTCCTGCCGGGACGTCTGCCAGCGCGCGCTCCAGGCCCGGGAGAAGGAGAGTTGACGATGGATCGCGAACCCGATCTCGACGACCTCGTCTCCCTCCTGAGCAGCGGGCTGGGCATGAGAAGGCTGTACTTCCGGAACCACCAGAAGGTCCAGGCGGTCGCCGAGCAGTTCACGAGCCATCTGCACCGTCTTCTGGACGAGAGCGGGAAGGAGGCCTTCTTCGTGGGACTCGTCGACGGCAAGCTCGTTCTCGCCGGACGGTTCCTCGTCGGACCGACGCTCCTCGGTCGGAAGCTCGTTGACTTCGTCGAGGCCCTGGAATGCGGCGGCATCCTGTTCCGCCGGGGCCTCGAGGAGGAGGAGATCCTGGATCTGCTGGATCTCGCGGCCGAGCGCAAGGATCCCGGGGGTTTGAAGGAAGGTCGCCAGATGCTGGAGGCGCGGGGGATCCGCAACGTGGAGCTGTCCCCGCCCTACGAGGACGCGGGCTGGTTCGGACAGTTCTTCTTCGAGGGACGGGAAGAGTGGGGGAGCGAGCCCACCCTGGAGCCCGACGTCGAGTCCTCCATGAGGACGTACCAGTCCCTCTTCGACTCCGCGGAGGGTGCGCACGATCGGGCACGATCAGGCGAGGAGATCGACGTCGCCGGAGCACGAACCGTGAGTGAGGCCCTGATCGACACGGCACGGGGAGACTTCACCGACATCCTCCGGCTGGTCCGGTACCCCGACTACGACACGTTCACGGTCGGGCACTCCGTGAGGCTCGCCCTGCTGGCCGTCCTCGTCGGACACCGAGCGGGATTGCCTCGGGAGTTCCTGGCCGAGCTGGGAACCGCGGGGCTGTTGCACGACGTCGGCAAGGCGCACATCCCCGACGAGATCCTGTTCAAGCCCGGCCGGCTGGACGAGGAGGAGCGGCGGATCATCAACACGCACGCCCCCATCGGTGCCCAGGTCCTCCTCGAGAGCTCGGATGCCTCTCCCGTGGCGATCGGCGCCGCGTGGGGACATCACATACGGCACGACGGCGGCGGTTACCCCGCTCGGCCTCCGTGGGCCGTGCTGGGCAAGGTGACGGAGCTGATCCACGTCTGCGACGTGTACGAGGCGTTGACCGCCGTCCGGCCCTACAAGCCGCCGGTGTCGCCGCGTCGCGCCTACGAGATCATGCTCGCGGAGCGCGAGGCGTTCGATCCCGGGATCCTGACCTGGTTCGTCAGGGCGATGGGGATCTACCCTCCGGGCAACGTCGTCAATCTCACGAGCGGGGAGATGGGGCTGGTGCTCACCGCCGGAGTGCGCGTCGATCAGCCGACGATCCGGGTCACGCACGATTCCCTGGGGCTCGCTCTTCCCGGCCCGGAGCAGTGGCTCCTCGACCTGTCCTCGCCGCAGGCGGTAGACGTCCGTGTGTCCGGAATCGTCCCGGTCTCGCCGGCGGCGTAGGAAAGCTCCGGACTAGCCGGTCTGGTGGCGCGTCCCGTCGGGAGGGAAGCCGAAGGAGATCGGGTCCTTCTCGGGATCGTAGTCGCAGAACGTCCCGTGGTCGCCGTCGGAGACTTCCCTGAGAGAACCGTAGCAGTACGGGCACCGGCGGTGCTCGTCGGGATCGTAGCTCTCTCCCGTGCGACGGCATTGCACGACCTTTTCGTCCGCCTCGCCTTCCGAGCTCTGCACCTCGCGTTCGCTCATCTTCTCGTTCCTTCCTCCGGTGGGGCACGGAGGGTCTTCGCGGCCTGCTGCGTCCTGGCTCGATTCGCCCGACGCCGTCGATCATCGGCGACGGCGTGCATCACCGAGATGTAGCACCGGCGGGCCGATTCGTCCACCTCCGCCTCGGGATTGGCTTCCGCGCCCCCGGAGGGTGCATCGCCCGTCGGGAGCGTACCCGTTCGGTCCTCTTTTCCGCGATCCTCGCGGGCCGTCCAGCGTCGGCCCGGGCTAGGACGTCACGAGCCCGCCGTAGCCGCGCAGGTCGAAGCGATCCGCGGGGCGCGACCAGGCGAAGCCGAGCTCGCCGGGGAGGCGGTGCTCGTCGAAACACCGGCGGAGGTCCGCGGCGAGTCCCGCCACGCCGATCCGGCCGCCGTCCGGGCGCAGAAGTGAAGGCGGGAAGGGACGGCATTCGGTCGCCTCGTGGATGCCGTTCACGACGAGCGTGTGCGAGCGCGCTGCCTCGAGCCCGCAGGGGATCGGCGCGTCGAGCGCGACCGCGTCGGCGCAGACCCACAGCTTGCGGATCTGATCCTCGCTCCACGGTGACGCGTATTCCCGCGTCGTGCCGTCGGAGAGCTCGGCCACGATGGGGGACATCTCGCCGTCGTAGCGGATCACCGCGTCCGCGCATTCGATGACGAACGTCGGATGCCGGTCTTCCTCGACGGCGTGGGAGGCGAGGAACAGCAGCTCCGTGCCCTCCTCGGTACGCACGCGAATCGCGGCCGTGTCGAACGTCTCGATGTCGAAGGCACGATACGTCTCGGCCTGCACCTCCACGGGGCGCGCGCTGCGATCGTCGTCCGGCCCGAGGAGGAAGAGCATGTTGTGCAGGTCGTGGGCCATCGCGTTGTTGGCCGGACTGTCGAGGACCCACGCGCCTCCCGCGTGCCGCAACCGTCCCGCCCAGTCGTTGCGACGGTAGTAGTCCTCGTCGCGGGGCCAGAGCGTGAGGCTCTTCAGCCTCCGCGGCTCGCCGTACTGGCCGGCCCGCAGGTCCCGTTTGAGAGCGAGGATCGGGGTCGAGAAGGACCACTGGAAGCCGATCGCCACGAAGCGCCCGGATCGGTGGCTCGCTTCGATCATCCGATCCACCTCCGCCACCGTGGCCGCGGCCGGCTTCTCGCACAGGACGTGGTGTCCGCGAGAGAGCGCCTGACACGTCAGCTCGCAATGGGTGTGGATCGAGGAGGAGACGACGGTGAGGCGTTCTCCCTCCCGGTCGGGGACGTCCTCGAAGGACTCGAACACGGGGATCCCGCGCGCGTGGAGCTCGTCCAGATGGCGACACCTCGTCGGCTCGGGATCCGCGACCGCGTCGAGGCGCAGGATCCCCTCCGCCTTCGCCGCGAGCAACGCGGAGAGATAGACCTCCCCGTACCCTCCGATTCCCACCAGGATCACGGAGATCGGCTCGCTCATTGCGCCTCCCCTCGCGAGTCCTCGAGGAGGTCGGTCTCGACGAAGCTCCTATCCCGACGGCGGAAGCGCAGCGTCTTGATCTCGAAGCCGGACATCCTCACCTCGGTTCGGGCGCTCGCGAAGGGAAGGGACGCCGTCGTGGTGCGCGGTCGCCCGGTCGGCTCGAACAGACGGAGGATCAGGTCGTCGCCGTCCTCCGCGTACTTGAACGCCGCGAGCTGGACGACCCGATCACTCAGCAGGACGCCGGGCTCGGGCGATCGATTCTCGCCGGGGGGGCAGTACGAGAGGGCGAAGGGCTCCTCCGCGTGGGCCAGCGCCTCGCGATCGATGCGACTGAGCCGGTCGGTCGCCCGCCCCGCGTTCAGCCAGAAGCGAAAGATGCGCTCTCCCTGATCGAGCCGCGGCGTGTGGCGATCCTGGGGAGTGATGAAGGGCGCGTCGACCGGGTGTCCGGCATGGGCCGCGGAGCGCAGGAGGGAGAGCCGGATCTCTCCCCGCGCGACGTCCAGGCCGTGCGTGCCGTCGTTGGCGCAGGTCAGGGCCCGGTCCGACTCCCAACAGACCATCGCCACCCACTTCTGCGCGACCTTCTCGTCGCCGTCGCCGGCCAGCTCCGCGACGCCGTAGGCGACCTGTCCGTGGCAGGTCCCGGCGGGCATCGCCGTGGGGAGGGAGAGCTTCAGCATCCGGTCCTGCTCCGCCCAGTGCACGCGGAGCTCGACCTCGATCTCCGTGCCCCGGCGCGGGAGCGCGTACCGCATACGAGCCCGGGAACGTCCGTACGCCTGCATCACCTCGACGACGCTGCGCACCGGTCCGTCCTCGATCACTCGCACGGAGGGGATCGTGCCCGCGGTGACGCCCGACACGGCCGTGCCCTCGCGCCGCGACATCAGCCGAAAACGCCCGGCGAGCTTCCGGAACCGCTTCACCCTCATTCCCCAGGGATCGGCGTCGTCGTGCATCACGAGCAGACGCAGCGCGCCCGATCGCAGGTAGTCCACGCCGCGAGCCCGGTAGCGGTCGAGCAGGCCCGTGCGGGCATTGACGATCACGTCGAGCTCGTCGGTACGGAACCGCAGGAGGCCGTCGCGCTCCCTCAGGCGCGGTCGCGGGGCCTTGCGGAGCAACTCCAGCCGGCAGTCGAATCGATTCACCTGCGACGGCTCGAGCTTCGCGCGGAGCACCACGCGCTTGCGGTGGTCGTCCTCGATGTTGCAGTGGGGTCGCTCGGCCTGCGCGGGAATCCTCCGGCCCGCGCGGGTCACCCGGGGCTGCATGAAGCCGCCGGTGCCGTGCGGCCACGCCGGCTGCAGCTCGCACGCGACGATCGCGGTGACGGCGAAGGGGTGCGGGTTGTGGACGAGGATGGGGAGCTCGCCCTCACTCGCCTCGCACTGGCCGGCGGCAAGGGCGAAGAAGGCCCGCGCTCGCACCCGGGAGAGGATCTCGAGGCCGTGGCCGATACGAGCGAGCACCGCGTCCTCGACCGGTTCGATCGAGCTGCCCGGCAGGGCGTCGTGGAACTCGCACGCGGCGAGATCCCGTCCCGCCTCGCGCAGCTCCTCGCGCGGGTACTCGATCAGGCCCTGGGCCGCCGCGGTCGTCGCCGTCTTCTCGGCCGCGAAGAGGGCGCTCTCGAGCCGGCGGTGCCCTCGCTTCACGCGGGCCATCGAGGTGTAGCACCCGACCGCCCACGGATTCAGATCCCGCTCCAGGCGCTCCCCTCCGAGCCCCCGGCGTCGCAGATCCGCGAAGTAGGCGGTGGGGGTGGAGTGCGCGATCTCGGTGTCCTTCGACTCGTCGATCAGGGCGGCGAGGTCGCGCAGATCGTGCGCCGAGGGGCCGCCTCCATGGTTGCCGACGCCCCAGGGCAGGATGCTGCACGAGCGATCCGGGTGCTCCGCGAGCCACCGCTCGACCTTCTCGCGCGCCCCGCCCGGCGCGGAGTTGTAGTGGGACGAGGCGAGGGTGGCGGTCACGCACGAGCCGTCGAATCCCACCCACGTGAACGCGTCGTCGGGCAAGGGGCAGTCCTCTCGCGTGGGCCGACAGAAGAGGTAGGAGTCGTACCCGCTCTTGGCGAGGATCTGCACCAGCCCCCGATCGTGCCCGAAGGGATCCAGGTTCACGCCCGTCGTGACGTCGACGCCCAGCTTGTCGCGGAAGTAGAGCTTGCCGAGCAGGATCTGGCGCACGAACGACTCTCCGCTCGGCATGTTGCAGTCGGGCTGCAGGTACCAGCCGCCCATGACGTGCCACTTTCCCGCCTTCACGAGCCGCGCGATCCGCTCGAACAGGGCGGGCTCGTACTCCTCGACCTGCTCGTAGAGGATCGCCTCGTTGTGGCAGAAGACGAAGCCCTCGTGCTCCTCGCAGAAGCCGGCCGCGGTTCGGAAGGTCGAGAGCGCCGTCGCCGCGCCCTCCTCCCACTCCCACAGCCAGACGGGATCGATGTGGGCGTTGCAGACGAGATGCAGGGACGGCTTCGGCATGGTCCCGGGGAGTGTACGCCTCCGGGTCTCCCCGCGCCCTCGCGATGCCGAGTTCAGGCGTGCGCCCCGACGGACTGCGGCTTGGCGCAGCCCGTCATCAGGTAGCGGTGCATGGCGGTGGCCGCCATGCGGCCCGCGCCCATCGCGAGGATGACCGTGGCGCCGCCGGTGACGATGTCGCCGCCCGCGAAGACGTCGGGCAGGGAGGACTGCATCGTCTCCTCGTCGACGAGGATCGTGCCCTTGCGCTCGTGGCGCTCCAGCTCCGGGCAATCCTCCACGAGAATCGGGTTCGGGCCCTGGCCGATCGAGATGACCACGGTGTCGACCTCGAACTCCTTGATCGCTCCCTCGATGGGGACGGGGCGGCGGCGGCCGGAGTCGTCGGGCTCACCGAGCTCCATCTCCTGCAGGACCATGCCTCGCACCGCGCCGTTCCCGTCGTCGAGGAACTCGATGGGGGTGTGGAGGAGATAGAACTCGATCCCCTCCTGCTCGGCGTGGTGGATCTCCTCCTCGCGGGCGGGCATCTCCGCGCGGCTGCGACGGTAGACGAGGTAGTCGTGCTCGGGCTGCAGGCGCTTGGCCGTGCGCGCGGCGTCCATGGCCGTGTTCCCCGCGCCGATGACCGCGATACGCTTGATCTTCTTGATCGGCGTGTCCGCTTCCTCGGGGAACTTGTACCCGCCCATCAGGTTCACGCGCGTGAGGAACTCGTTGGCGCTGTAGACGCCGTTCAGGTTCTCGCCGGGGATCCCGAGGAACCAGGGCAGCCCCGCGCCGGTGCCGACGAACGTGGCGTCGAAACGGTCGCGGATCGAGTCGAGCGGCTCCGCCTTGCCGACGGGGTAGTTCATCACGAACTCCACGCCCATCCGCCTCAGCCCGTCGATCTCCTCGAGCAGGATCTTCTTGGGGAGTCGGAACTCGGGGATGCCGTAGAAGAGCACGCCTCCCGGCTTGTGGAGCGCCTCGAACACGGTGACCTCGTGTCCGCGCTGGATCAGGTCGCTGGCGCACGTGAGTCCCGCGGGCCCCGATCCGATGATCGCGATCTTCTTGCCCGTGGGCGGATCGATATCGGGCAGCGAAGAGAGCCCCTTCGCCATCGCGTAGTCCCCGAGGAACCGCTCCACGCGTCCGATTGCGCTCGGCTCCCGGCCCTTTTTGGGCTTGTTCAGGGTGCAGACGATCTCGCACTGGTCTTCCTGGGGGCAGACGCGGCCGCAGATGGCGGGCAGGAAGTTCTTCTCCTTGATCTTCTTGTAGGCCTCCTCGTACTTGTTCTGCCCGACGAGCAGCATGAAGGCGGGGATGTCGATCCCCACCGGGCAGCCGGGGATGCAGGGCTTTTCCTTGCACTGCGCGCACCGGAGGGCCTCGCTCGCGGCCTCGTCCTCCGTATAGCCGAGAGGGACTTCGTTGAAGTTGTGGATCCGCTCCTCGGGGGGCTGCTCCCGCATCGACATCTTCGTCTTCTGCTTGTTGATCTTGCGCTTCGGACCCTTGCCTTTCTTGCCCATGACTCGTTCCTCTCGTTGTCGTCTCCGCGCTCAGTGACTGCCGCAGCCGCAGGCCAGGTCCAGGGAACGCTTCTCCTCGTCGCGGTAGTACGCGAGGCGAATCATGAGCTCGTCGAAGTCCACCTCATGACCGTCGAATTCCGGCCCCTCGACGCATGCGAAGCGAGTCTTTCCGCCCACGGTCACCCGACAGGCTCCGCACATCCCCGTGCCGTCGACCATGATCGGGTTCAGGGAGGCTTGCGTCGGAATCCCGTAGGGCTTCGTGGTGAGGCAGACGAACTTCATCATGATCACGGGGCCGATGCAGATGACCTCGTCGATCCGCTCGCCCGAATCGATGAGCTCCTTCAGCGCGTCGGTCACGAGCCCCTTCCTACCGTAGGAGCCGTCGTCGGTGGTGACGATGACGTCGTCGCTCGCGTTGCGGATCTCGTCCTCGAGGATGAGGAGCTGCTTCTCCCGGGCGCCGAGGATCGAGATGACCTTGTTGCCGGCCTCCTTCAGGGCGGTGACCTGGGGCCACACCACCGCGTTCCCGATGCCTCCTCCGACGCAAACGACCGTCTTGCCGCCGTCGGGAATGTCGGTCGGGCGGCCGAGCGGCCCCGCCAGGTCGTGGATCTCGTCGCCGGTCTTCAGGGCGTTGAGGTCGCGCGTCGTCTTGCCCACCTCCTGGCTGACGATGGTGATCGTGCCTCGCTCGGGGTCGCGGTTCGCGATGGTCAGGGGGATGCGTTCGCCGGCGTCGCTCACCCGGAGGATGATGAACTGGCCCGCGCGGCCCCGCTCGGCGATGTGCGGAGCTTCGACCTCGAAGAGCATGGTCTGCGGCGCCAGTTCCCTGGCTTGAACGATCTCGTTACCCACGGTGACGACTCCTCGCGCAGGATGGGGGCGGTTCGATGGGGTGGGGCGTGTGGGCCGCGAGCTCGGTCCGGATTCCGGAACGTGGTCGGCCCTCTCCGCGGACCCCGGAAAACGGGCGGAGATTCTACAGGGGGTTCCCCGCACCTTCCAGGTCAACCGCCCGATTGGGAGCACCCGGCGGTGGATCCGGTTGGTCCTGGCGAAACGGATCGGGTTCCGTAGGCTGACCGCGCCGCGTCATCGAAACTCGTCGGAAGACCGTCATGCAAATCCCGAGCCGCCACCCGCTTCCCGCCGCCGTCCTTCTCGCGCTGGTCGCGGCCTCCTGCGAGGCCACCGGTGAGCCCGCCCCCAGGGACGACCGTCCGCCGAACATCGTCGTCGTCCTGACCGACGACCAGGGATGGGGCGACGTCGGGGTGCAGGGGGCGGTGGGCTTCGAGACGCCCAACCTCGACCGCCTCGCCGTCGAGGGAATCCGGTTCACGGACTTCTATGTCGCCCAGGCGGTGTGCTCGGCGTCGCGAACGGCGCTGCTCACCGGGTGTTACCCGAACCGCGTCGGCATCTCGGGAGCCTTGGGCCCGAAGAGCCGCGTCGGTATCCACGCCGACGAGACCACTCTCGCCGAGCTCTGCAAATCGCGGGGGTACGCCACCGCGATGTTCGGGAAGTGGCACCTGGGGCACCACTCGGAGTTCCTTCCCACGCGGCACGGGTTCGACGAGTACTACGGGATTCCCTACTCGAACGACATGTGGCCTTTCCACCCCGAGAGTCCGAAGGCGTGGGTCGACCTGCCCACGATCGAGGGGGAGGAGATCGTGGGCCACAACATGGACCAGACCCGTTTCACGACGGACTTCGCGAACCGCGCGGTCGAGTTCATCGAGCGAAACGCGGATCGGCCCTTCTTCCTCTATGTGGCTCATCCCATGCCCCACGTGCCGCTGCACGTGTCGGAGAAGTTCCTGGGGGAGTCCGCGCAGGGGATGTACGGCGATGTGATCGAGGAGATCGACTGGTCGGTGGGTCAGATCCTGGCCGCGCTCGAGCGGAACGGCATCGACGAGGACACGCTCGTGATGTACCTGTCCGACAACGGTCCGTGGCTCAGCTACGGCGATCACGCGGGCACCACGGGTCCGCTTCGCGAGGGCAAGGGCACGTGCTTCGAGGGCGGCGTGCGCGTCCCCTTCCTCGCCCGCTGGCCGAACGGCATCCCCGCGGGGAGCATCTGCCGCGAGCCGGCGATGACGATCGACGTCCTGCCCACGGTGGCCCGGATCATCGGCGAAGAGCTGCCCGAGCTCTGGATCGACGGCCTGGACGTCGGCCCGTTGCTCACCGCGGAGCCCGGAGCGAAGTCGCCGCACGAGGCCTACTTCTTCTATTACCACCGCAACGATCTCGAGGCGATGCGCAGCGGCCGCTGGAAGCTCCACTTCCCTCACGGCTACCGCACGATGCAGGGACGCAGGCCGGGCACCGGTGGCATTCCAGGCAAGTACGACAACAGCGTGAAGACCGGCCTCGAGCTCTACGACCTCGTCGAGGACATCGGCGAGACCACCGACGTCTCCGCGCGGCATCCCGAGGTCATGGCGCGGTTGATGGCGCTCGCGGACGAGATGCGGAACGACCTCGGGGATCGGTTGAGCAAGGTCCCGGCGACCGGGGCCAGAGCGGCCGGGAGGCACGGAGAGTAATCTCTCGCAAAGGCGCAAGAGGCAGAAGAGTGAAGAAGGACCTCGCGCAATGAACGCGAAGACCGCAAAGGCGAGGGTGTATTGAGCTAGCGCCGCCGTGCCCTCGCCCAAAGGAGGAGCACGAGCGCCACCGCGATCAGGCCCGGCAGGATCAGGAGCCAGGATCGGCTGCGGGGATCGACGTCGTCCTCGGGCCTCTGGGGGCCGGCCCGCTCCAGTCGCTCGATCTCGGCGAGGAGTGGTTCGCTCGGCGTGGAACGGATGAATGAGTACCTGGCCTCGGGACCCTCGATGGTCGGGACGGAGTCGGGGAGTCCTACCTTGTCGGAGTTGAGGGTCCAGTACGGCTTGCCATCGACGGTTCTCGCCGGCAAGCGACCATAGCCCGAGTGTGAGATCATGCGCAGGGGATGCGTTCCCAGCACGGCCTGCAGCCGGGCTGCGTAGGCCGGTTTGTCAGTTGGCGCGCTCCGGGCGGGCCCGAGAAAGAGAAGGACTGTCTCCCCTTCGATCGCCGTGCTGACGTCGCAAAGCCACGTGCTCTGCGCGTAATAGTAGAGACGGTCGTTCGCGGCATCGCCCTCGAATCGACGTTGCACTTCGACCTCCGCGATTCTCGCGAAGCCGAAGTCGGGATCCGTCTTCCTCCGCTCAGCGTACCTTTCCTTCTGGTCCTCACGGGAACCACACCTGTCGACCAGGTGTACGTGGGCGATCCGTCCCACGACGATCTCGTCCGACATCTCGACCATCTGGGCGAGAGTGGCCTTTCCCACCCGCGGCGGCATGGTGAATGCCGGCAGCAATACGAGGATCAGGGGCAACACCATGCCCTGTGCGCACCGAGAGGTGGTGGCCCTGATTCGCGGCATCATGGTCGAGACCTCCAGGGGAGGCGGGCAGGAGGCGAGGACACCAGAACGAGGAGGCGCGGTGTCTCTTGCGGCGACCCCGCCCCGGTCCAAACGTGGGAAGACACTCCTCACCGAGTATTCCCGCCCTTCCTGGTTCGATCAGACGCGGTGCCTCCGGGTTGAGGCCTGCGGGATCCGGGCCTGGCAGGGATTACCCGGAGGGAGTTTAAGCGAGATTATCCCAGTTTATCCCAATGGGATAAACTGGCTAAACTCGCTAGGATGCCCGTATGGACCCGATTACGAACCCGTACGCCCCCGGGGCGGGGACCCCGCCACCGGAGCTGGCGGGCCGAGACGAGCTTCGGGAGACGTCGCGGATCGCGCTGGAGAGGGTGCGCCGATGCCTGCCCACCAAGAGCGTTCTCATGGTCGGGCTGCGAGGGGTCGGGAAGACCGTGCTCCTGGACCGAATCCGCTACGACGCCGAGGCGATCGGCATGCAGACGATCGGGGTCGAAGCTCCCGAGTCGCGTTCCCTTCCGGCGATCCTGGCTCCGCAGCTCCGACAGGCACTCATCCGGCTGTCGAGGAGCGAACGGGCTCGTGCCCGGGCGAGGCGAGCGCTACGAGCGCTAGCTGGCTTCGCCGGTGCGCTGAAGATGAGGTTTCAGGACATCGAAGTGGGGCTTGACCTGGAGCCCGAGCCCGGACTGGCCGACAACGGCGACCTGGAGCACGACCTGCAAGCCCTGCTCGAGGCCACTGGAGAGGCGGCCACGGCGGGGAGCACCGCCTTGGCTCTGTTCATCGATGAGCTGCAGTACGTGGAAGAAGAGGAGCTGGCGGCATTGATCACCGCCCTGCACCGCACTGCACAACGCCAACTTCCGATCGTGCTGGTGGGTGCAGGTCTGCCCCAGCTCCGGGGCCGGACCGGTCGGGCCAAGTCCTATGCGGAACGCCTCTTCGATTTCCCGGAGATCGGGCCTCTTCCCGAAGAGGCTGCGCGAATCGCCATCTCCAAGCCGGCGGAAGACGCGGGCGTCGAATTGGAGCGGGAGGCCTTGGAGCGGATCGTGGTGGAGACACAGCGGTATCCCTACTTCCTGCAGGAGTGGGGGAAGCACGTCTGGGATTCGGCCGAGTGCTCGCCCATCACCCTTCGGGACGTCGATGTCGCCTCTGCTTCGGCCATCGCATCGCTCGACGAGAGCTTCTTCCGCGTGCGTTTCGATCGCCTGACCCCATCAGAGAAGAAGTACCTGCGGGCGATGGCCGAGCTCGGCCCCGGTCCGCATCGGTCGGGTGACGTCGCCGACGAGCTTGGGCGGAAGGTCACCTCCCTCGGTCCTACGCGCAGCAACCTCATCGGGAAGGGGATGGTCTGGAGTCCGAGCCATGGAGACACGGCATTCACCGTGCCGCTCTTCGACGAGTTCATGCACCGAATCATGTCGGGAGACGACTGGCGAGCTTGAGATCCCGGTCTTCTCGCCCTTTGCCCTCTCACGCTCTCACCCACGCTTCCTCATGAACCTGCTCCTCTCGCTCATTTGCGCCATACCCGTTCTGGGATCTCAACCAGTCGTGAATCAACCCGACCGCGTCCGCGTCGCCTGCCTCGGCGACAGCATCACCGCCGGAGCGCGGGTCGACGATCCCGCGACGCGGTCCTATCCGGCGCGGCTGCAGGAGATCCTCGGGGAGACCTACGAGGTCCGGAACTTCGGGCGGGGCGGCGCGACGCTGATCGTGCCGGGGAAGCCGAACGTGTGGCAGAACGTGCCCGACGCGGTGGAATTCGAGCCGCACGTCGTGATCGTCATGCTCGGCACGAACGACACGGTGTCGGGAAAGCGCAAGAACTGGGAGCGGATCGATCGCTTCGAGGAGGACTACGCGACGCTGATCGCGACCTTCGCCGAGCTCTCCACCCGACCGCGCATCCTCGTCTGCACGCCGACCTCGATGGTGCTCGAGGCCGAGGGACTCTCGGCCGAGCGCCGCGCGAATCTCGAGGAGCGTAAGCCGCGGTTGGCAGAGCTCCGCAAGCGCACCCGACGCGTCGTCGAGCTCCACCGCTCGCGGAACGTCGACCTCGTCGACATGGAACCCGTCCTGAGCGGCCGGCCCGAGCTGGTCACGAAGGGGGACGGCGTCCACCCGAACGAGGCGGGATACCGCGCCATCGCCGAGGAGCTGGCGGAGCGCGTGCGGCCCCGGAGACCGCGCCCGAACATCGTGCTCTTCCTCGTGGACGACATGGGGTGGCAGGACACCTCCGTGCCCTTCCACACGGAGCCCACCCCGTTCAACACCCTCTACCGCACGCCGGGCATGGAGCGGCTCGCGGCGAACGGGCGGCGGTTCACGAACGCCTACGCCTGCTGCCTGTGCTCTCCCACCCGCATCTCGATCCTCAGCGGGCAGAATGCGGCGCGCCACCGCGTCACGCAGTGGACGTTGCGGCCCGGAACCGACCAGTCGCAGCGCGTCGAGGGCTGGCAGGCGCCCCCGTGGGCCGTCGACGGGTGGCAGCCGGGCACGCCCGCGCTACCCGGGATCCTGCGCGATCATGGCTACCGCACGATCCACGTCGGCAAGGCCCACTTCGCGGCGAAGGGCACGCCCGGCGAAGACCCGCGTAGCCACGGCTTCGACGTCAACATCGCGGGCCACGCGCCCGGCGGACCCGGGAGCTATCACGGAGATCGCGACTTCTCCGCCGCCTGGCGCAACGGCGACCGGATCTGGGACGTGCCCGGACTCGAGAAGTACCACGGGAAAGAGGTCAACCTGACCGACGCGCTCACCACCGAAGCCCTCGTCGCGGTCGAGGATGCGGTGGAGGCGAAGCGTCCGTTCTACCTCTACATGTCCCACTACGCGATCCACGCTCCCCTCGAGCCCGATCGGCGCTTCGTGCAGCGCTACCGCGACGCGGGGGTCGAGGGCAACGAGGCGATCTACGCGTCGATGATCGAGAGCATGGACGAGAGCCTCGAGCGCATCCTCGATCGGCTCGGGGAGCTCGGCGTCGCCGAGGACACGATCGTGCTGTTCGCCTCGGACAACGGCGGGCTCAGCCACGGACCTCGCGGCAGGACTCCAATGGATACCGGCCACTACACGCACAACTGGCCGCTGCGCGCGGGGAAGTGCTCGGCCTACGAGGGCGGGATTCGCGTGCCGATGATCGTCTCGTGGGCGAAGCCCGACCCCGCGAGCTCCCTGCAGGCGCGCCTGGCCGTTCCCGCGGGCACCGCTTGCGACGCGCCGGTGTTCGTGGACGACTTCCTCCCCACGATCTGCCGGTGGGCGGGTGTGGAGCGGCTCGCGGACTACGAGCTGACTCTGGACGGCCACGACGTCACCGGATACGTCACCGCCGAGCCGGGCTTCGAGCGTCCCGGCGAGCTGATCTTCCACTACCCGCACTTCATCAACTACGGCAAGGGCACGATCCAGCACGGCTACGGGCCCTTCAGCGCGATGCGCGACGGGCGGTGGAAGGTGATCTACTTCTACGACCGGGAGAGGTGGGAGCTCTACGATCTCGACGCGGACCTCGGCGAGAAGCACGACCTCGCTGCCGAGAAGCCGGAGAAGCTCGCCGAGCTCGCGAAGGTGCTCGTCGCCCGTCTCGAGGAGCTCGGCGCCCAGTACCCCGTGAACGCCGAGACCGGCGAGCAGGTCTCGATCCGCCTGCCCTGACGATCCCGCGCCCCCGGAATGACGGCTAGCGCGCTCGAGCCGCCTCCACGACCTCCGCGGGGAGCTCGAGGACGAAGCGCTGCTCGACGTCCGTGTCGAGGACCTGGAAGACCTCGGGATTCTCGACCCGCACCTCGCGGTGGTTCGTCGGCGATCCGACTTCGCGGCGATCCGCGATCATGAACCCGACCTCCCGGAAGCCCGCCGTAGGAAGGCGGAGTCGCACTTCCCCATGCTCGTTCATCCCCTTGTGCGACCTCGGCGCGTCCTCGCTCGCCGACGGATCATGGAGTCCGATGGAGAGCTGGATGCGATCGAGAGGCAAGGTCGCGGCATCGGGAAGCACGAGGAGGACGGAGATGGCGGCGTGCAGGACCACCGTCTCTTCGGGGGGATGGAGGACGACGCGCACGGTTCGGCGGCCGTACGCCCCGACGTCCACCTCGATCGCCGGATCCAGGCTCGCGAATCGCATCACCCCGTTCCGCTCCCCGTAGATCTTGTCGGTACGGGCGGCGCCGGGGATCTGCGCGGTCCCCTCGCGGAGACGGGTGCCATCGGGACTCACGATCTTCACGACGTAGAGGTGGAGCGGGCCGGAGAGCTCGATGGCGGCCAGGCGCGGATCCTCGGTCGTCTCGCCCACGGCGACCTCGATCCCCTCCACCTCGAAGAGAGTGTCCGGCTGCAAGCCGAGCCTCCCGCTCAGGGTGTAGTGTCCCGGGAGGAGCCCCCCGACCTCGAAGAAGCCATCCGCGCCCACGCGCGAGCGCCTCGCCCAGGTGCGTCCCGACGGCTCCGGCGCGGCCTCCAGGCGGATGAAGGAGAGCGGGGCGTCCGCTTCGCCGAGAACGCGTCCGCGGATCACGCCCTCGCGGTTCAGGACCAGGACGACGTCGGTGCGGCCGCCGGGTACATGGAAGAAGCCGTCCTTCGTGTATCCGCGTCGATAGACGTCCACCATCAGCTCCACCCCCTCCGGGGCGAGGCCGCGGATCTCGAACGTCCCCGACTCGTCGCCGTCGGTGCGGAGCGTGCCCTCGTACTCGCGGTGGTCGACCCTCCTGCCGCCGACGCGCAGATGAGCGGAGATGCCGGGCTTCGCCACCGGATCGCCGCGATCGTCGACGACTCGCCCCGCCAGGAGGATGGGGAAGCCGGCCGTCGACACCTTCGCCGGATTCATCACCTCCTCGGGGGCGGAGACGGGTTCCGGGCCGGGGATCGTGACGCGCTCGCCGGGTTGCGTCTCTTCCTCGGTCGGCTCGGGCAGGAGTCCGTCCGGAGAGGGGGCGGGCTCCTCGCTCGCGGTCGGAGCTTGCTGCGGATCCGGGGATTCCGTCTCGAGGGGATCCAGGATCACGTAGGCGAGGGCCAGGGCAGCGAGGATCCCGATGAGCGAGACCGCGGTTCGTCTTCCGGATGCACCCATGCCGACCCCCCTGCAAATACGCGCCCATCCATGCCGTCCCCGCGGACGAGCGCGACGACGCCCGCCACACCCTACTCCGCGTCACGGATTCGACACGCCTTTGCACCGGGAATCGAGCGAGCGTCGAGGCCACCGGTGAGCGTCGCCCGATCACCGGCTCGGAAGCCGCCGCCGCGGGAGGCAGCGGATGCGCCCGCCCCGCCGAACCCGCCCCCGGCGGATTGGCACCCTCCCTTCTCCGAGGCTATCCTGACGCGGGACCTTGCCGCTCGCTCGCGACCACTCAGGGAAGCCCATCTCATGACTGAATCCGCGGTCCCGCCGCCGGAGGAGCACGACTATCTCGAGCTCGAGGGAGAGCAGATCTACGTCGTGCGGCACCCGGCCATCGAGCCGGTCCGCGGGAGGGTGCTCCTGGCGGGGCCGTTCGTCCCCGAGCGACCGCACTCCTATGTGGGCTTGGTGCGCTGGGCCCGGTTCCTCGCGAGCCGGGGTCTCGATTGCCTGCGCTTCGACTACCGCGGCGCGAACGAGAGCACGGGACGGTTCGAGGACCAGTCCTTCCGCACATGGCTCGAGGACCTGGAGTGCTGCGCCCGCTGGTACGACGAGACGGGCATCGACGCGCCCCTCGCCCTGCACGGTCACCGCCTGGGCGGGCTGCTCGCCGCGCGCGCGTTCCTCGAGGACGGAATCGGCGAGGCGCTCCTGATGTGGTCTCCGCCGGCCTCGGGGCGGAAGCTGCTCTTCGACACGCTGCGGCGTCGGCTCGCGACCGACATGGCCCTGGGGGGCAGGGACGAGCCGAAGACGCGCGAGGAGTACGTCGAGGACCTGCTCGCCGGAGAGCTCGTGGAGGTGGAGGGCTACCCGTGGTCCCGGCGGCTCTGGGAGGATTCCGAGTCGTTCGACCTGGAGCTCACCGGGACCGAGGGCACGCACGCCGCCGGCCGCGATCGCCCCGCGCCGTGGCGGACCGTGGCCCTTCCGCGATCCGTGGGTCCGCTCGCCGATCCGTACGGGGTCAACTTCCAGCCCCGCGGGGGTTCCCGTCCGAAGCCGCTGAATCCCGACCTCACCGAGCTCTTCGAGGAAAACCTGGAGTGGCTCGTTGCCGCGGTCGAAGGAAGAAACTCCCCGTCATGAGGAGCATCGTCCAGATCGACGTTGACGACCAGCGGCTCGTGGGCACCCATCACGAGCCGGCGAACGGAGAAGCCGCCGGCCACAAGCTCGGCGTGCTGCTCCTGAACGTGGCGCAGCTCCCGCGCTCGGGCATGGCCGACCTGCCGGTGGAGATCGCGAATCGAGTCGCGGCCACGGGAGTGCACGCCTTCCGCTTCGACCTGCCGGGGCTCGGCGATTCGCCGGGAGCTCTGCCCGTCTTCGTGCAGGAGCACTGGCAGCTCGTGGAGGATGGCGCGCACGCCGATCTCGTGCCGAAGATCGCGGCGGAGCTCGCTCAGCGCTTCGAGCTGGACGGAGTGATCCTCGGCGGTCTCTGCGGCGGCGCGATCACGTCTCTCTACGCGACCGAGCACGATCCCTCGCAGGTGAAGGGGCTGATCGTCCTCGAGCCCAACTACTACCTGGTCGGCATGGCCGCTCCGCCGTCTCCCGGGAAGGCCCCCGCCGCCTCCTCCGCTCCTGCTCGCGGCTTCGGTCACCGCCTCCGCTGGTGGTTGAGCACGAACCGCTTCGGCAAGCGCTTCATCGGTTTGTACCGTGTCGCCAACCGCCTGCGGCTCGCCATTCGTGGTTACCGTCTCCCGCCCGACACGAACCAGCGCATGGTCGCCAGCAGCCGCCGCCTCGCCGCGAGCGGTCCGCCGATGCTGATCATCCACGCGGCCTCCGAGGAGAAGCACCGCCTGCTCCACAAGGGTGTCTTCAAGGCTCTCCCCCGCGACCACCGCCTCGAGATCACCCAGATCCACGGCACGAACCACATGCTCGTCCCCGGCGGCGGCAAGCAGGCCGTCGTGGAGCGCGTCGATCAGTGGGTCCGCGAGCGGTTCCTCTCTGGGGCGAGCTGAAACCCGATCAACCCCCGATCTCGTCCACCGGCCCGCGTCGCGCGCCTCCTTCAGCGACTGGTCGGGATTGTCCTACCACAGGATGTACAAGATCCCCGTGGCCTCGTCGTACTCGTGCACGTGCAGCCATAGCGAGCGGGGAGCGCCGCGGTAGTTGCGATGGGCTCCGCGGTTTCTCTCCGGGGCGGAGGGGTTGCTGGCGACCCCCCCCAGTCCATATACGAGCCACCCGCGTTGGCGCGCTGACCGCTCATGATCCCGTATCAGAGCGACGAGCGGATCGATCGAGCGCGCATCGCCAAGGGCGGCGACGGCATTGAGGAACCGGGGACACCAGAGGTAGTCATTCTCCTCCTCCTTCGCTTGTTCCATCCCGGCGTGAACGAACGGCACGACGTCCTCGTCTTCGAGCATGGCGAGGGCCAGGGCCGCCCGACCAACGAAGGCCGAATCGCAGAACTCCTTCTCCATTTCATGACGAAGAGGCTCGATCGCCTCCTGCACCCCCAGGAGCCCGAGCGCGAGGGCGGCGTTGCCCTGCACGATGTCGTACCTACGCTCCACGAGCTGGATCAGAAGCAGGGCGGCGTCTCTGTCGCCGATGAGTCCCGACGCGAGAGCGCAGGCCCCCTTCAGTTCGCGGGCGAAGCGGAAGCGACCCGTGTCTGCCAGGATTTGGCGCAGGGCACCGGCCATCTCCCTGTGTAGATGGCGGGCGCGATGAGAGTCGCCGAGACCCCGCCCCAGCACACCGGCGGCGATTCCCGCCCAGGGATTGCCGTTGGCCAGGTGAGCGCGCAGCACGTTCCAGGTCTCCTCGGCCGTTTGCGTGGTACGAAAGCCCAGCGCGGGATCCGCACCGATCGTGGCGAGCGAGACCAGGGCGAAGCCGCGTGCCTGCTCGTCGGCCGTACTCTCGGCAACGCGCTCGAGTCCATGGCGTATGCGCAAACCAAGCCCCTGGCGCACCTGCGCGCCGAGCGCGCCGAGCGCCAAGAGCGCGCTACGTATGACATCCTCGTGTTCGTCAGCGTCTGCAATCGCTCGCAGCAGTTGCCCAGCCACCCGATGACGTTGTTCGTCGACACTTGTCCCAGTGGGAGACTCCAGGAGCCGCACCAGCGTTCCCGCGCTTTGCGCTCGCACCCACGGATGACGCGTCCGGTCACCGAAGAGGCTGGCCACGAGATCGATCCGTGAACGCGCCGCGAGCGCGTTCATGGGCAGCGGTACCCACCCCAGGCCGACCATGCATGCCACCTGCACGTCAGCGTCCTCCGAATCCTCGCCGTCGAGCCCCCGAAGCAAGGTGCGCGCGATCTCGCTGTGTGCTGCCTCGTCCACCGATTGCTCGGCCGCGAAGGCGAGGGCGTAGGCGGCGAAGGCGCGTGTGCGGTAGGGGACCGGCACGGCGTCGGCGAGAACACGGCCCGCCCGCTCGTCGAGAAGGAGGACGGTAAGCGGCGCCGTGTACTCCACGCCCCCGAGCGCGCCGAGGGCAACGACCGCACCCTCCTGCAAGCGTGGATCATCGTGGGCGAGGAGCCGGTAGAGCGTGGGCTCCATTCCCGGCCAGGCCGGGCGGACGTTCGCCGCGCCAACTCTGACGAGGGCATGCAGCCCGCCTTCCAGTAGATACAAGTCGTCCTGGTCCTCAACGAGCCCGATCAGGACAGGTACGATCCGTTCCTGGATCTCCAACGGCGTCGGGCATCGCTCCTCGACCGGTCTTCCCCACGGAAGGTAGTCCGCGGAGTGGAAGCTCCACCAGATGGTCCAGGAGTCGATTTCCGGGCCGGGGTAGGAGCTGGCACTTGTCAGCGGCGCGGCTGGTGAGCCGTCATCATCAGCCAGAACGGTCGGCAAGGAGCCGTCTGCAGTCGCCGACCGGCTTGCACACCCGAGGCCGGCCAGCAGGCCAGCGAGGATGAACAAGATCCGCAAAGCCGACGAGGGCAAGTCGAGCGCGGCTGTACTACTCGGCACACTTGAAGTGACGCGCATCGGAACACCATCAGTGGACAGGCCAAGCGGCAGGATGGACGCAGGATCGATCGGTCGTGCCCCTTCGATGCAGCAACGGTTGTGCCAACAGTTGGGCTGCCCCATGGGCAGATTGAATTCACCCCATACCACACTCGGCGAATCCGGTAACGAACACGGAACGGGACAAGTAATCAGCCCCCGATCTCGTCCACCGGATCGATGACCTGTGGGGCGAGGCGCTGCCGGTTGCGCGGAAGGAGGTTTTGGTCTAGGAAGGGGGAAAGGAGGCGATCATGAAACGGCGATTGACGGTGGTGCTCGTGGCGTGCCTCCTCGGGATCGGGCAAGCCGCGCAGGGGCAAGACGAGGAGCCGGAGGTGCCGGTGCTCGTCGTCGACGCGGAGACCGGGACGGCGCTCGCCGACGCCCGCGTCTCCTGGGTGGGACGGGATGCGGCGATCGAGGAGTGGCGCGCGCTCGGACACCACCCGACCGGGATTTCCGACTGGTTCTCCCTCCACGACCGGTCGGGCCGCGTGGTCGCCGCGGACGAGGAGGGGGAGGCGCTCCTGCCCTCCATCGCGGGCGGTCTGCATGTGGTGGCGAGCCACGAGGATCTCTTCGGCAGCCTGTGGGTGGAGGACGGGGCCCGCGGGCCGTTCCGCCTTGCCCTGCAGCCGGATCGCGAGCTCGTGATCGAAGCGGTGGACGAGATGGACCAACCCGTGTCGGGAGTCCTCGTCGGTGTTCACCGCGACCGGGAGATGGGGCTCATCGCCTGGGACTGGCTCGGCTACACCGACGAGCAGGGGCGGGCGCGGATGGGGCACGTGCAGGAGTACGTCTCCGAGAAGGACCCGGATCCCTGGGTGGCGTCCTTCGGCGTGCCTCTCGCCGAGGTTCCGGAGGTGCCCGTCGATCTGCGGCGACCCCCGGAAGAGCCCGTCCGTCTCGTCCTGCCTCCGACGGGCAAGGTGTTCGTCGATGGGCTCATCGGCGCCGGCTCCTACGCGCGCATCCGGCGGCGGCTTCCGGAGGGGCACTTCCCCCGGCTCTGGCACCACACCTTGCCGTGGAAGGATATGGCCCCTGGCCGCAAGGCGGTGTTTCCCTTCGTGGGGCTGGGGCTCGAGCTCGAGATCGAAACCTATCGCGGCAACCTCGGCCTGCGCGAGACTCGGTTCGTGCCAGGTCCCACGCGACCTGGCGAGTGGGTGATGGTCAATGCCCGCCAGGCCGAGGAGCAGTGGTTCATCACCGGCCGCGTCCTGGACCACCTCGGCCGACCCGTCGTCGACGCGGACGTGGGGGGCGCCCTGCACGTGGCCTCTCGAGGCTCACGGGGAAAGCAGGTGACGACGGACGAGCAGGGCCGGTTCCACGTGCCGATCCCCATCCATGCGCGCGGGGGGGTGGAGGCCTCCCTCACGATCCGGCTCCCCATGCCCGACTCGGACGATCCCGAGCAATCCCTGAAGACGCCCCGGGCGACGATCGACCTGACCGACCTGCACGAGCCGGGGGTCTACGACCTGGGCGACGTGGTGCTCGAGATGCCGCTGCTCGGCAGGCTCGAGGGCGATTCGCCGATGTCGGACGAAGAGCTCGCCGAGGCCCTGCGGTGTCGCCTCGATGGTGTCGAGGGATGCTGCTACGGCATCGTGTACGAGGCGTGCCTGCGGGAGGCCGTCGCCCGGGGGAGGGCGCGGTGCGAGGCCTTCCTCCGGGAGCTCTGCGGCGACCTCGAGCGCACTCGGACCGAGGAGGACGACTACCCCTACGAGCGGCGCTTTCTCCCGGCGCTGATCGCGCTGCGCCGCGTGCAGGGGAAGCGCGATCCCCTCGCCCTCGAGATCCAGGGGCCGTCCGAGATCACCCTGCCCTTCCCCGAGCACCCGATCCTGCGCTACGCCCTGGTCAACGTGGACGAGGAGGGCGAGTCGTTCCCGCTCTCGCGGGGCGGCAACTACCGGTCGGGTCGCTTCACGCGCTGCCGTATCGACGGGCTAGATCCCGACGGGAATCCGGTGGAGGTCCTTCCGGATCGCGGCGGATTCGGAGGGGGGATGTACTCCGTGGTCTTGCTGGAGCCGGGGGAGCGGGAGGAGCTCTCCATCCCGATCGCCTCCTACATACGCGTGGCGCGTCCCGGCGTCAACCTCTTGCGCGTGCAGTACCACGACCACGAGACGATCGCCGGCCGACGCAGTGTGGAACACCTCCTCGTGACCACCTCTGATCCCGT
>CAYRXS010000027.1:31949-40854 GCA_964428225.1 uncultured Planctomycetaceae bacterium | reverse complement strand
ACCTGCGCCCGTCCCCCGCATTCACATAGTCGACGACGATCGTCCCGTCCTTCCCGGACTTTCCGGCGGAGGCCTACCAGGCAGAGACGGTCCCCGTCTCGCCCGTGGACATCGCCCCGCGCAGTCGGGTGCTGAAGTTCCTGGTGATTGGGGTGGTCTTCGTCCTGCTCCCGAACAAGAGCGGGGCCCTCTCCAATCTGACCGCCGTGCTGGCCAAGAAGCGCATCAACGTCGACTACGCCTACGGCAGCGCCGGGCAGCGGGTGCGCAAGCACGGCTTCTACCTGCGGGTCTCCAACGCCAAGCGGGCGGTGGCCCTGCTCGAGGGCGTCGAGGGGATCGAGTAGGGGGGCGGCGTGGCCGGGGCGCGGCCCCCCGGCTCGTCCGGAATCCCGATCCCGTCGCAAATAGAGGCCGTCGGATGCGATGAGGTACTCTGGAATGCCTCTCCTCGGGCTCATGGACGCCCGCCGGACCGAACCCACCGAATCAAGGAGCAGTCGGATGCTTCATCGCCGTTTCGCCGTTCTTCTCGGACTCCTCGCCGTCACCCTGCTCGGGGCGCAAAGGCCCCTGCACGCCCAGGAGGAAGCCGACTCCTCGGCCGCCCCCCCGCGCTACCTGCGGCTCGTCGAGGACGAGGACGAGGGCGTGCTCCGGCTCGAGGTGGCCGTGCGGCGGTTCGCGCGCACGAGCGGGCCGGGGCCCGTGATCTCCCTGGCGGCGTCGATCCACATCGCCGACGAGGCCTTCTACCGCGAGCTGCAGGCCTACCTCGACAAGCAGGACGTCGTGGTCTACGAGAAGGTGAAGCCCGCGGGCACCGGATCGCTCGACCACTACCTGCAGGAACCGAACGACGAGTTCCGCGCCCGCATCACCCAGGGTCGCCTGCGTTACCTCGCGATCGTCTTCGAGGATCACTTCGAGGAGCACGGCCGCTACCCCGCGGACATGGACGAGCTCGTCGGAGGCACGTCCCTCGAGCACCTCGACCTGATCGACGTGGCCGCGTTCGATGCGTGGGACGAGCCGGTTCGGCTGGTCGTCGTCTCTCCCTCCCGACGGGGCAAGTACGACCTGATCAGCCTCGGGGCGGACGGCGCGGCGGGCGGCGAGGGGGTCGCGACCGACCTCTTCTTCTCCGACCAGCCCCCGCTGACCCCCGCCGAGCTCGGCGTGCAGCAGGGGATCCAGAAGGACCTGGCCGATGCCATGGGGCTCGTCTTCCAGCTCGACGCCATGGACCACTCCGGGCCCGCCTGGATCAACCGCGACCTGGCGATCGACCAGATCGAGGAGCGGCTCGGCTTCCAGCAGGACGCGAATGATCTCTTTGGGGTCCTCACCGGCGAGTCGACGGTCGCCCGCCTGGCGGGCCAGGCGCTCCGCTTCGTGGGGAAGACCTCGGCCGGCTCCGCGGCGCTCAAGCTCGTCGGCATCGAGATCCTCGGGCAAGCCGACGAGCTCCTGACCGCGGCTCCCGAGGAGCTCGGCGGTCTGATGGAGGTTCTGATCGGTCACCGGAACGACGTGGTTCTCGCCGAGCTGCGCGAGATGGTGGCGCTGGGAGACGAGATCGAGCGGGTCGGCGTGATCTACGGGGCCGGGCACATGCACGACCTCGAGCAGAAGGTGTGCGAGCAGCTTGGCTACTACGCGCAGGACGAGATCTGGCTGACCGGCGTCGAGCTCGACCTGGACACGATGGGCATCTCCCGCCGGCAGGTCGGCTGGATCCGGGGCTCGATCCGGAAGGTTCTCGACCTACAGCTCCGCCGGAACTGATCCCGTGCGGCCGTGGCCCGGATCCGGCATGATCTCGGGTCAGTCATGAGCGAGTCCCGACGAGTCTTCCACGTCGCGCACCTGTTCGACGGAGCGGGTCCGCTGCTCACCGACTGCGAGCTCTATCTCGAGCGGGGTCGCCTCGTGAGGATCCTCGAGGCCGGCGCGGACGCTCCCGAGGACGTCGCGCTCCGCCGCGCCTTCGACGACGCGGACCACGTGCGGATTCCGGACGGGCTCGTGTTGCCCGGGCTCGTCAACGCCCATCACCACGTCTACTCCGCGCTCGCCCGCGGCCTCCCGGTCGACGAGCCCCTGCCCGACTTCCCCGCGATCCTCGAGCGACTGTGGTGGCGGCTGGATCGGGCGCTCGACGAGGAGAGCATCCGTCTGTCGGCGCTCGTGACCGCGATCGAGTCGGTCCACCACGGCGTGACGACGATCGTCGACCACCACTCGTCGCCCTCCCGCATCCCGGGCAGCCTCGAGCTGGTGGCGGGGGAGCTCGGCGAGCTCGGCCTGACCCGCGTGCTCTGCTACGAGACCACCGACCGCAACGGCCCCGAGGCTCTCGACGCCGCCATCGCGGAGAACCTCGCCTTCGCCGAGCGCTGCGCCGGCGATCCCGACGCTGCGGCGCTGTTCGGGCTGCACGCCTCGTTCACCCTGAGCGACGACAGCCTCGCCCGCATCGCGGCCGAGAAGCCGGCGAGCCTCCCGATCCACGTGCACGTCGCCGAGGACCGCTGCGATGTCGACCACGCCCGGGAGCTGGGCTACGCCGGTCCCCTGGCCCGGCTCGACCGCTTCGGGTTGCTGGGCGAGGACTCCCTGCTCGCCCACGGCGTGCACCTGTCGGACGAGGAGCACGCCCTCGTCCGGGACCGCGGCGCCGTCGTGGCGCACAACCCCGAGTCGAACCTCAACAACCGCGTGGGCTACGCCGACCTCGACCGGATGCCCGTGGAGCGGATCCTGCTCGGCACCGACGGCATGAGCTCGAACGTCCTGGGCTCGCTGCGGAGCGCCTTTTTGCTCTACACGGCGCGGGGCGGCGGCGCGAGGGACGCCTTCGAGCTCTGCCACGCCATGGGCTTCGCCAACCCCGCGGCGTACCTGTCCCGGCTCCTCGGCCGCCCCGTGGGTCGCATCGTCGAAGGCGAGCCGGCCGATCTCGCGATCTTCGCCTATCCCGCGCCGACTCCCCTCACCGCCGACAACCTCACGGCCCACCTGCTCTACGGGCTCGGAGGGACCCCGCGGGCCGCGTGGGTCTACGCGCGCGGCGCGCCGGTCCTGGAGGATGGCGAGCTCTCGAGCATCGACGAGGCGGCGATCCGCGAGCGGGCCCGAGAACACGGCAAGGCCCTGTGGCGCCGGTACGAGGCGATTCGGTAAAACCGACTCGCATGGAACCCGATCTCTCCGTCGAGCTCGCCGGCCTGTCGCTGCGCAACCCGCTGCTTCCGGGGAGCGGACCGCCCGGCGAGTCGCTACGAAAGCTCGTGGAGCTCGAGCAAGCCGGCATCGGGGCGCTGGTGACCAAGACCGCGTCGGTCGAGGTCCCCGACGTGCCCAAGCCGAAGATCGCCGTCGAGGGCGAGCTGTTCTTCAACGTCGAGCTCTGGTCCGAGGTGCCGTACGCGGAGTGGATCTCCGAGATCCTGCCCGGGCTCGAGGCGCGCACGGTGCCGTTGATCGCGTCGCTCGGCTACACGCCCGAGGACGTCGAGACGCTGGTGCCGCTGTTCGATCCCCTGGTCGACGGGTTCGAGCTCTCCACCCACTACATCTCGACGAGCGACGACCTGCTGCGCGACACCGTGCGCCGGGCCAAGTCGCTCACGACCCGACCGATCTTCACCAAGCTGTCGTACCACCTTGGGGACATGGCCCACCGCGCGGAGCTCTGCGAGGAGGGCGGCGCCGACGGCATCACCTGCATCAACTCGATCGGCCCCGCCATGTCGATCGACGTCGAGAAGCGCGCGAGCCGGCTCGGCGCCCGGGATCCCTACGCGTGGCTGTCGGGTCCCGCGATCAAGCCGCTGGCGATGCGCGCGGTGTACGACGTCGCGCGCGCGGTCGACGTCCCGGTCATCGCCTGCGGCGGAGCCACGACCGGCACGGACGTCGTCGAGTTCCTGCTCGCCGGCGCCGCCGCGGTCCAGAGCTGCACCGCCCTGATCCGTCGCGGGCCGAGGCTGGTCGCCGAGATGCTCCGCGAGATCGAAGCCTGGTGCCGGGCGCAGGGGGTGGAGAGGCTCTCCGACGTCGTCGGCACCGTGACCCCGCACCACGTGCGATCCGAGAAACGCCGATGAGCGACATCCACGACGCGATCCTGAAGCGGGCCCTCGAGCTGGAGGGCGACGCGACGCGCTTCCTGGGGCGAATGATCGAGACCCCGGCCTTCTCGACGAAGGAGAAGGAGGTGATCGAGGTCATCGCGAAGGAGATGAACGCCGTCGGCTTCGACGAGGTCCGCATCGACGCGCTCGGCAGCGTCATCGGTCGCCTCGGGAACGGTCCGCGCACGATCGCCTTCGACGCCCACGTCGACACGGTGTACGGCGGGGACCCGGACCAGTGGGAGACCGACCCGTTCACCGCCGTGGTGGAGGACGGGGTGATCCGGGGGCGGGGGAGCGTCGATCAGGAAGGGGGCATGGCCGCCATGGTCTACGCGGCGAAGATCATCGGAGAGCTCGGACTCAACGACGAATTCACCCTCCTCTTCACCGGTACGGTCATGGAGGAGGACTGCGAGGGCCTTTGCTGGCGGCACCTGATCGAGGTGGACGGCCTCCGTCCGGAGCTCGTGGTGATCACCGAGCCGACGAACCTCGGCATCTACCGCGGCCAGCGCGGGCGGATGGAGCTGGACGTCCACGTGCGTGGAATCTCATGCCACGGTTCCGCGCCCGAGCGCGGCGACAACGCGATCTACAAGGTCGCGCGCATCGCCCTCGAGATCGAGAAGCTCAACGAGCGGCTCGCCGACAATCCCTTCCTCGGCAAGGGTACGGTGACGGTGACGCAGACCAGCTCGTCCTCGCCTTCACTGTGCGCGGTGCCGGACGGCGCGAGCATCCACCTCGACCGCCGCCTGACCGAGGGCGAGACCAAGGGGAGCGCGATGGCCGAGGTGCGCGACGCCGCGGCCCGGGCCGGGTATCCGGAGGCGATCGTCGAGGTGCCCCGATACGAGGAGACCGCGTACACCGGCCATCGCTACTCGATGGAGAAGTACTGCCCGACGTGGACCCTCGCCGAGGATTCGCCGTGGCTCGCGGAGGCCGTCGCCGCGTACCGCAGCGTGTTCGGCGAGGAGCCGAGGGTCGACAAGTGGACCTTCAGCACGAACGGCGTCTGCACC
Source organism: uncultured Planctomycetaceae bacterium (assembly GCA_964428225.1). Classification (GTDB taxonomy): domain Bacteria; phylum Planctomycetota; class UBA1135; order UBA1135; genus JBFMCU01. Next base: position 35,687 of record CAYRXS010000027.1, on the reverse strand, counting down.
GCGGGAATGCACGGCATCCCGACTCTCGGCCTCGGCCCCGGCGACGAGATCTGGGCCCACGCTCCCAACGAGAACTGCCCTCTCGAGCACCTGAGCCGCGCCGCCGCCTTCTATGCCGCGCTGGTGGCCCGGCTCAACGGCAAGGCCTGAGATGATCGACTTCGTCTACCGCTGCACTCGCTGCGACCGGGTTTATCCTCGGGACGAGGTCCGGTACCTGTGCCCGGCCTGCGAGGTGAACACTCCCGAGGGCGGTCCGCTCGAGGGGGTGCTCGTCGTGGACCTGGACTACGAGCGGATCGCGGACGAGCTCGATACCGCACGGCCGGACTGGTCCCTCTGGTGCCCCGTGGCGCGTGAGCATCTACCGGACTACGCGGTGGGGAACACGCCCCTGGTCTCCGTGCCCCGGTTGGGCGCGGAGCTCGGGTTCTCCGACCTCGCGGTCAAGAACGACGGGCTCAACCCGAGCGGCTCGCTCAAGGATCGGGCCTCGTACCTCGTGGTGGGGGAGGCGAGCCGCCTGGGCGAGGAGCGCGTCGTCTGCGCCTCGACCGGCAACGCGGCGGCCGCCCTGGCCGCGGTCTGCGCCGCCGCGGGGCAAGAGGCGATCGTCTTCGTGCCCGAGGACGCCCCGAAGGCGAAGCTCGTCTCGATGCTGCTCCACGGCGCGCGCGTGATCCGCGTGCGGGGCGACTACGACGACGCCTATCGCCTGTCGCTCGCCTACACCCGCGAGCGTGGCGGCCTGAACCGCAACACCGCGTATCACCCCCTGACCATCGAGGGCAAGAAGACCGTCTCCTTCGAGATCTTCGCGCAGAGCGGCGGCGTGCCGGACGCGGTCGTCGTTCCCGTCGGCGACGGGGTGATCCTCGCGGGGGTCCACAAGGGCTTCGTCGACCTGCGGCGCGCAGGGGTCATCGCGCGCCTGCCGCGGCTGATCGCGGTGCAGGCCGAGAGCTCCGACGCGATCCACCACCTCGTCACCACCGGCCGCTACCGCGCCGCCGCGCCCTCCACGGTGGCCGATTCGCTGTCGGTCACGGCTCCGGCCAACGCATGGCTCGCGGCCCGGGCAGTGGAGGAGAGCGGCGGCGCGTCCCTCGTCGTCTCCGACGAGGAGATCCTCGCCGGACAACGGCTGCTCGCGGAGACGACCGGCATCTTCGCCGAGCCTGCCGCGGCGGCGGTCGTCGCGGGGGCGCGCAAGGCATGTCGCGAGGCGCTCGATCCGGCCGAGAAGACCGTGCTCCTGGTGACGGGCCACGGTCTCAAAGACGTCGATGCGCCGTTGAGCCGACTCGTCCTGCCCGAACCCGTTCCCCCCGACCTCGCCGCGATCGAGCTCTGATCGAAGGGCCACCGCAATAGTTCGGTTACACGAGGCGGAAGCCCGGCTATCTGCGGGTGGCAACCCCCTGCCGTCACGGGGGACGGGTCTTCGGGAACAGGTGGCATGCTCGTCCCCGGTTCGACGGCACTCATCACCGCTGTTCCGATACGGAGGCAACTCATGCGAAGTCGTTGTTTCTTGGTACCCGTCTGTCTTCTAGGTACGTTCCTACTCGTCTCCTCGCCCGCCGCGCAGGGGCGAGCATCCCACCCCGAGCGAGGGTGGCAGTTGGAGATCGCTCCCGAGGCGATCGAGATCACTCGCCCAGGGGAGAGGGCCGAGGCTCGCGGTCTGACGCTCCGGCTGGAGCGCTGGGGGCGGGGCGAGGCGCTCGACCGCGTCGCTCCGGCGATCCACCGCGCGGAGGGGCCGCGCACCGAGCTCGCTCGCGGGCCGATCGTGGAGTGGTACGTGAACGACGCGCGCGGGGTGGAGCAGGGCTTCACGATCGCCGCCGCGCCCGAGGCGGCGGAGCCCGCACCGCTTTGTCTGCAGCTTGCGGTCGAGGGCGGGTACGACGTGGAGATCCTCGCCGGCGAGCGCGACGCGTGCTTCACCTCGCCGATCGACGGCACGGTGGTTCACTACCGCGGCCTTCGGGCGTGGGACGCGACGGAGCGGGAGCTCGCCGCCCGGCTCGAGGCGGAGGAGGGCTGTCTCACGATCGCGGTCGAGGACGACGGCGCTGCGTACCCCGTGACCGTCGATCCCTGGATCTGGGCGGAGCAGGCCAAGCTCCTCGCCGCGGGCGGAAGCACGGGGGATTCGCTCGGCCAGGCCGTGGCGATCGACGGAGAGACCGCGATCGTCGGAGCCCACATGGACGGGCCGGGGACCGCCTGGATCTTCACGAGGTCGGGGACGGTCTGGAGCCAGGAGGCGAGGCTCATCGCCTCCGACGGGGGCTTCATGACCATGTTCGGCTGGTCCGCGGCGCTCGACGCGGACACGGCGCTCGTCGGATCTCCCTGGGCCTACGGTCCGTCGGTCCAGTCGGGAGCGGCCTACGCGTTCGCTCGCACGGGCACCACCTGGAGCCAGCAAGCGAAGCTGCTCCCCCTCGATCCGGTCAGCTGGGCTGGGTTCGGAACGGCGGTCGCGACCGACGGGGATCGAGCGTTCGTTGGAGCCACCTCTGCCTACGGCGCGGCCTCCGGCTCCGGGGCGGTCTACGTGTTCGAGAGGTCGGGAACGACCTGGAGCCAGGTGGCGAAGCTCGACGCCGCAGACGGGGCGCCCCTGGATGGCTTCGGCAGCTCCCTCTCGCTCCTCGGCGACACCCTCGTCATCGGCGCGGTCGGCGACGACGACCACGACCTGGAGTCGGGATCGGTCTACGTGTTCGAGCGCTCGGGCTCGAGCTGGACTCAACAGGCCAAGCTGACCGCGTCCGACGGCGCGCGTGGCGACAATCTGGGCAGCTCCGTCTCCCTCGACGGCGACACGTTGCTCGTCGGGGCCGAGGGCTACGGGGGAGGCCTGGCCACCGGAGCGGCCTACGTGTTCGAGAGATCCGGATCGACCTGGGTCGAGCAGGCGAAGCTCACGGCCTGCATCGCCGTCCCGAACTCCTACTTCGGCCACTCCGTCTCGCTGTCCGGAGACACCGGGCTCGTCGGGGCCATGCGCGACGACGAGCTGGGAGCCGCGGCGGGAGCGGCCTATCTGTACGCGCGAACGGAATCGACGTGGAATCTCACCGCCAAGCTCACGCCACCGAGCGGAGACGGGGGCGAGCAGTTCGGCTCGAGCGTCGTCCTGACCCCGGACACGGCAGTGATCGGCGCGATCGGCGACGATACGAACGGTCCAGGGGCGGGGGCGGCCCACGTGTTCGTCCGGCATGCCGCGGCGGCGGCCGTGTTCCGCAACGACGCGGCGGGCATGAACATTCCCTTCTACTACGCCTCGGCTCCCGTCCTGGGGGGGACGTGGGACGGGCGCGTCGACAACAACAACCTCGGCGGCCGCACCATGGCCTGGGTGGCCGGCTTCACCGAGCCGCTCGACGAGTACGTGCCCGCGCTCCAGAGCTACCTCTTGGTCGATCCGACCTCACCGGGCGGAGAGCTCTTACAGTTCCCGCCGACCTACGGCACCGGAGTCGTGACGTTCTTCGCCGACGTTCCCTCCGACGCGGCCCTCGCGGGCTTCACCCTCTCCACCCAGGGGATGAGCTTCGGAGGCGGCACCTTTTGGCCGCTCCTCCTCAACGCGTACGACCTCTTCGTGGGGTATTGATATGAGGGCCGGGCCGTCGGCCCCCCCCGATATAAATCGGGGGCCGTGGGCCCATATCCCCCCCACCCCCCCCCCCCCCCGGGGGGAGCGCAGGTGGTACC
>CAYRXS010000027.1:18094-31939 GCA_964428225.1 uncultured Planctomycetaceae bacterium | reverse complement strand
AGAATGCGGGAGCCGTGAGCCCTTCTCGCCCCAACCGCGCCGCCCTCCGGGGTGAAGCGCTGTTGATCCGGGGCGGCACCGTGATCCTCGAGGACGGCGCGCGCCGGGCGGACGTCCTCGTGCGGGACGGGCGCATCGTCGCGGTGGGGGACGTCGGGGAGGCGGGGGCCGAGGACGAGGTGTTCGACGCCACGGGCCTCTTCGTGCTGCCTGGCCTGATCGACTTCCACGTCCACGTCGCGGATCGCATCGGGGACTTCGAGCTCGCGGACGACTTCCTCTCCGCGTCCCGGGCCGCGGTCCGGACGGGGATCACCACCCTGATCGCCTTCGCCACCCAGCCGCCGGGGAGGAGCCTGCACGAGACGCTGGAGGACTACCTAGCGCGCGGCGCGCGAGGGTCCTTCTGCGACTACCACTTCCACCTGACGCCCACGCGATGGGACGACGAGACGCGGGCCGAGCTGGACGCGCTCGTCGAGCGCGGCTTCCGCACGCTCAAGCTCTACACGACTTACCGTGAGGCGGGCCTGTTCTCGAGCTACGAGCGCTTTGCGCGGATCCTGGAGCACGTCGCCGCCCGGGGGATGCGGGTCCTCGTTCACTGCGAGGACCAGGGCGCCCTCGACCGCGCGGCGGGGCGGGGGACGTTCGACGCCTCGGATCCCCGCGGTCACGCGTCGGAGCGGCCGGCGGAGGCCGAGGTCCTCGCGATCGAGAAACTGCTCGAGCTCGCCGCCGACACCGGGGCCTCGGTGTACGTCGTGCACGTCTCGACCGCGGCGGGCGCCGAGCGGCTCCGGGCGGCGAGGGCCGGGCCGGCGGGCGATCGCATCACCTTCGAGACCGCGCCCCAGTACCTGCTCCTCGAACGCGAGGCCCTCGCCGCGGAAGACGGCCACCGCCTGCTCTGCACGCCGCCCCTGCGCGACGAGACGGACCGCGCGCGCCTCGAGGAGCTCGCCGCGACCGGCGAGATCCCGATCCTCGCCACCGACCACTGTCCGTTCCCCCTCGCCGACAAGGACCGGTTCCGAGCGGACCGCGCGCGCGTCCCGAAGGGCATCGCCGGCGTCGGGGCGCTCGTGCCGCTCGCGTTCGAGCTCCTCGTGCGCCGGCACGGCGCCTCGCTCGTCGACCTCGTCCGGTGCCTCTCCCGCAACCCCGCCGAGGCCGCCGGCCTCTTCCCCCGCAAGGGAGCGATCCGCCCCGGCGCCGACGCCGACCTCGTGGCGGTGAGCCTCGACGGCCCGTCGCGAGCGATCCGCTCGAGCGAAAGCGATGCCTGGGAGACCTGGACGGGCTGGACGAGCACCTGGGACGTGCGCAGAGTATGGGTCCGGGGGAGGCCCGTCGCGATCGACAACGAGCTCGAAACCGATGTTCCGCCCCCGGGAGAGAGCCTGAGCCATCCCTCCGCTCGAGGAGGGAGTCACCGCCGATGAAGCACTTTCTCGCCGCGCTGATGATCGTGCTCGCCGTCCTCGTCGTGCTTCTCGTACTCAAGCCGGATCGAGGGAAGGAGGACGCGGGCACGGATGGTGTCCGCCCCCCGGGAGAACCCCGATCGGAGGCTCCGGACTCCGTCGAGATCGTTCCGCCGCTCCCCGAGGAGCCGACGCCCCCTTCCGACGACGTCGTGGACGAAGCCGGCGCCGAGGACGCGGGGATCGAGCGCACCGCGACAGGGGCCCGTGGCACGATCGCAATCCGGGCCGTGGATCCCGAAGGCCGCCCGGTGGAGGGCCTGGCCCTCTGCCTGGATGAAGCAGGCGGCATGGGATTCGCGCTGCATGACGAGTACCCGCTCACGGACCAGGACGGGCGCGCCGCGATTGCGCCCTACCCGTGGGATCGCGACGCGCTGGACCGCGGACTCCCCCGATTCGTGATCGCGCAGGTCTTGGCCGAGCACCCGGTGCAGGCGCCGGTGGATGCCTCATCGCTCGTGGGAGGTGAAGTCGAGCTGCGGGTGCCCGCCACGGGACGCCTGCGCGGGCACGTGCGGGATCCGCAGGGGCGATCCGTCCAAGCGGGGAGAGTGGTGCTCTTCTGGCGGCCGGGGGGAACCGATCCCGGTGCGCGAAGTGACCCGAGCGCGGCCCATGTCGGCCTGCGCTTTCAGGACGGCTCGTTCCTCTCGCCGCCTGTCGAGGTCGGCTCGGACGTCCACGTCCGCCTTACCCTCACGGACGAGCTCTCGGTCGTCCCCGTCACCGTGCCGGGCCCGCGAGCGCCCGGAGAGATCGTCGAGGTCGACTTCGATGCCGTGTGCGACGCGATCGTCGTCGCGCGGCTGGTCGATCCCGCGGGAGAGCCCCTGAGGAACCGGAAGCTACGCGCGACCTGGACCATGGGTCGCCCCGGCGACCTCGATCGCGAAAGGGTGCCCCGCCGCCCCTTCAATCACTACGAGCACGTCGAGACCGACGAAGACGGCGTGGTCTGCTTGCGCTGGACCCTGCACTTCTTCGACGAGTTCCGCCTGGGTGATCTGACCCTGCGTCGGGACGGGAGGGAGGATCCACCCCACTGGTCGGGCGAGCTAACGAAGAGCCCGGCGGTGCGGGTGGACCTGCCTCCGGTCCTTGCCCCGGGAGCGAACGACCTCGGCACCCTCGTGTTCGCGCCCCTCCCCCTTCTCGTGGCGGGGAAAGTGGTCGACGAGCGAGGTGAGGGCATCGCCGGCGTGCGGGTCCGCGTCGAATGCCAGCGACGGGCGGACGCTCCCGACCACTGGCGCGACGAGCAGCACGTGTACGTCCACTCGCACGACGACGGCACCTTCGAGGTCCGTGCCTTCCTCGAGGACGTGGGGAGCACCTTCGAGGAGCGAGCGCTCGACTACCGACTGCACGTCGAGGCCAAGGAAGGTCACCTCGACGTGCGGACGCCCTTCCGTCCGGGCCAGGAAGGAGTGAAGGCCGTCCTCGCCGCCGCGGGTCGGGTCGACGTCGAGCCCCTCTGCGACGATCCCGAGTACTCACGCGGAATGCGATTCCACCTGCGGCGCGAGGGAAGCGAGAGGAACGTGCACGGACCCCGGCGCCTGAGCTGGGAGCACCTCCGTTGGAACGTCGTGCCCCCGGGCACCTACGAGCTCTGCGTGATGGGAGAGCGCCCGTGGATCCTCCTCGCCCACGTCGAAGGGATCGAGGTCGAAGCCGGCGAGCTGCTGCGCGATCCGCGGCTCTGCCCCCTGGATCTTCGCGGGAAGCTGCGGCTCCTGACGCTGATCGTTCGCGACGAGAAGGGGTTGCTGATTCCGGATCCCCGGGGTCGGATCCTGGAGAACGATGGGACGGGCCAGGACCGGCTCAGCCGGGACGGCGAGGTCAAGCTGCTCATCCCCGAGGGAAGCGAGTGGGACGTGGTCGTCAGCGCCAAGGGGTACCGTCCCGTGCTGGTCGAGAACCTCACCGAGGATCGGGAGATCGCCCTGCGACCCGACCTTCGCGTCACGCTGCGTCTCCTCGGCGGTCCGGAGAACCTCGACGCCACGAACCTGGACGCCTCCCTGAGGCACGCGGACGACAGCCCCTTTCCCGAGGAGCTGCGCCGGACGCCTCGTCGGTCCTATCTGCGATTCGATGGGAACCGCGAGACCGTGATGTCCCTGCCCGGTCCGGGGCGCTACGTCCTGAGCATCGGCGGTCCTCCGTCCTTCGCAGACCCGGAAACCTGGAGCCGGGAGGGAAGGGGCCTGAAGGAACACGTCGACCTCCCCTTCTGGGTCCGGGAGGAGGACGACGGGGAGATCCTCGTGGTGGAGTTGCCTCCCGAGTGATCGCCCGCGGTCGACCCCGAAGCCCGGACGGGCTGGACAAGCGCCCGGGACGTGCGCAGGGTATGGGTCCGAGGCCGAGCTCGTGACCGGAATGCCCCCTCCCGGAGAATGCCCTTGTCACCCGTGAACCCAAAGACCTGGCGCAACGACGCGCGTAGCAAGGTGACGGGGCGAACCCGCTTCGCCGGCGACCTCGAGGTCGTGGGGCTCCTGCACGCCGCGCCGGTGTACACGGACGAGGTGCACGCCGACGTCCTCGGGATCGAGACGGCGATGGCCGAGGCCGCGCCGGGCGTCGTCCGCGTGCTCACCGCGCGCGACGTGCCGGGGGCGAGGGCCTGCGGGCCGATCATTCCCGACTGTCCCTTCTTCGCCGAGGACCGGATCCGCTCGCACGGGGACGTCGTCGCCCTCGTCGTGGCCGAGGACCGCGCCGCGGCCCTGGCCGCCGCGGACCTGGTCGAGGTGAAGACCGGGGCCCTGCCGCGCGTCCTCGATCCCGAGGCGGCGATGGAGAGCGACGCGGTCCTCGTGCACGAGACCCGCGGCAGCAACGTCGTCAACCACCACAAGGTCCGCCGCGGGGATCCGGAGGCCGGGTTCGCCGCCTCGGCGTTCGTCGTCGAGCAGGAGTTCGAGACCCAGCGCGTCGAGCACGCCTACCTCGAGCCAGAGGTGGCGCTGTGCTTCCCCCGGCCGGACGGGGTGATGGAGATCCACGCCAGCCTCCAGCACCCCTTCTCGACGCGGCGGGTCGTCGCGCGGTGCCTCGGCGTCGCCCTGACCGAGGTCGAGGTCCGGGGCACCCCGATGGGCGGGGGCTTCGGGGGCAAGGACGACACCGCCTCGATCGTCTGCGCGCGCGCGGCGCTGGCCGCTCGGCTCACGGGCCGTCCCGTCCGGCTGCGATACGATCGCGAGCAGTCGATGCGCGAGAGCTACAAGCGCCATCCCTACCGCGCGCGCTATCGCATGGGGGTGGGGGAGGACGGCACGATCCAGGCGGTCGAGGTCTCGATGATCGTCGATGCGGGCGCCTACTGCTCGACCACTCCCTGGGTCACCTGGCGCTCGACCGTGCAATGCTGCGGCCCCTATCGCGTCGAGAACGTCAAGGCCGACGTGTACGGGGTCTACACGAACAACGTCATGTGCGGCGCGATGCGCGGCTTCGGCTCGCCGCAGGTGAACTTCTGCGTCGAGCAACTCGTCGACGTGGCCGCGACGAAGCTCGGCATGTCCCCGGTCGAGCTCCGCCGCCGCAACCGGCTGCGCCAGGGGGACACGACGATCACCGGGCAGGTGCTCGAAGGTCACACGGTCAGCTCGGGCCAGGTCCTCGACGAGGTGGTCGAGGCCATCGACTTCGAGGCGAAGCTCGGACGCTGCTCGTTCGGCCAGGCGACCGGCGACGAGCACTACGGCATCGGCCTGGCCCTCAGCTACCGCGGCATGAGCCTGGGCGCCGAGGGCACGGACTTCAGCTCAGCACGGATCGACGTGCAGTTCGACGGCTCGATCCTGTGCGAGAGTGGAATCCACGAGAACGGGCAGGGCAGCGAGACGGCGATGATCCTGCTCGTCGCCGAGGAGCTCGGCGTCGATCGCGAGCGCATCCGCTACCGCCAGCCCTCGACGTCGACCATCCCCGACGGCGGGCCGACGGTGGCCTCGCGGGGAACGCTCATGGGCGGCAGCGCCATGGTCGACGCCGCGCGAAAGGTCCGGGCGCAGATCGCGGAGGTCGTCGCCTCCGAGCTCGGCTGCGAGCCCGGGGAGGTCGAGCTCCGCGACGACCGGGTGCACGGGCCGAACGGCTCGATCGCCTTCGAGGGGGCCATCGATCTCATGGCCCGCGCCAAGCGGTATCCATGTGCCTTCGGCACCTACGCCGGCCCGCCGGTGGACTGGCGCGAGGAGGACGGCCAGGGCCGGGCCTACTTCACCTGGGTGTACGGCTGCCAGGCCGTCGAGCTGACGGTGAACGGCAAGACCGGGAAGGTGACGCTCCTGAACGCCGTCGCCGCGCACGACGTCGGCCGGGCCATCAACCCGCCGATGGTCGAAGGGCAGTTCTACGGCGGCATGGCCATGGGCATCGGCTACGCCCTGCACGAGGAGGTCGAGCTCGAGGACGGGCGGATCCGGAACCCGAACCTGGATCGCTACCGCATCCCCCGCGCCAAGGACCTGCCCGAGATGCGGGCGATCCTCGTCGAGAACCGCGATCCGCAGTCGCTCTCCGGCGCCAAGGGGGTGGCGGAGCCGACCAACGAGCTCATGGCCCCCGCGATCGCCAACGCGATCCGGCGCGCGACGGGCGTGCGGCCCTGCCGGCTGCCCATCGTGGTGGAGGGGGTGCGATGAGGGTGCGGGTGAACGGATTCGACGTGACCGTGAATCCGATCTGGCGGGACCGGTGCCTGCTGGAGTACCTGCGCGAGGAGCTCGACCTGAAGGGAGCGAAAAACGGCTGCGACGTCGGCGCCTGCGGCTCGTGCACCGTGCTCGTCAGCGGCCGGCCGAAGCAGGCGTGCCGGATGCGGGTCGGCGAGGTGGCGGGGCGGGAGCTGGTGACGATCGAGGGGATGGAGAGCGCGGACGGGACGCTCCATCCGCTACAGCAGGCGTTCATCGATCAGGGCGCGATCCAGTGCGGCTTCTGCACGCCCGGGATGGTCCTGCGCGCCCACGGTCTGCTGCTCGCGAATCCCCGGCCGACGCGCGGCGAGATCCGCAAGGCGATCTCGCCCAACCTCTGCCGCTGCACCGGGTACCAGCAGATCATCGACGCCATCGAGACCGCCGCCGGCGCCTATCCCGCCCCCGACGGCAAGGAGGACGCGTGACGAATCCCGATCTGGATGCGCTCGAGGGACTGCGGACCGACCTGCGCGGGAGCGACTTCCTCCTGAGCTGGGACCGGAGCCGGGAGGACGTCGAGGCTGTCGTCCGGACGGCGGGGATCCTGAAGGGGCTCCATCGCGCGGGCACGAGCTTCCGCCTGTTCGACAGCGGGCTCGCGATCTCGATCTTCCGCGACCAGTCGACGCGCACGCGGTTCAGCTTCGCCTCGGCCTGCGACGCGCTCGGGCTCGCGGTCTCCGAGCTCGACGAGGCGACCTCCCAGATCGCCCACGGCGAGACCGTGCGCGAGACGGCCACCATGATCTCGTTCCTGACCGAGGTCATCGGCATCCGCGACGACATCTACCTCGGCAAGGGCCACCGGTACATGACGGAGGTCGCCGCCGCGGTCGACGAGGGCTTCACCGAGGGGCTGCTCCACCAGCGCCCGACGATCGTCAACCTGCAGTGCGACGTCGACCACCCGACCCAGACCCTCGCGGATCTCGGCCACCTGCGCGCGCACTTCGGCTCCCTCGATGCTCTGAAGGGCAAGAAGGTCGCGATGTCTTGGGCCTACTCGCCGAGCTACGGCAAGCCGCTGTCGGTGCCCCAGGGAATCATCGGGCTCCTGACGCGCTTCGGCATGGACGTCACGCTGGCGCATCCCGAAGGGTACGAGCTCATCCCCGAGGTCGTGGAGCGCGCGCGCGAGCAGGCCGGGCGGTCCGGAGGATCGTTCGCCGCGGTGGGGGACATGACCGAGGCCTTCCGGGACGCCGACGTGGTCTACCCGAAGTCCTGGGCGCCGTACCGGGTCATGGAGCGTCGCACCGAGCTGCTCGAGGCCGATGACCGCGACGGACTCGAATCCATCGAGCGGGAATGCCTGGCCTCGAACCGCCGGTTCCTCGACTGGGAGTGCGACGAGGGGAAGATGGCCCTCACCCGCGACGGCGCCGCTCTCTACATGCACTGCCTGCCCGCCGACATCTCGGGGGTGAGCTGCGAGCAGGGCGAGGTCTCGCGCACCGTCTTCGAGAGGTGCCGGCTCGACACCTACCGCGAGGCCGCCTGGAAGCCGTTCGTGATCGCGGCGATGATCCTGCTCAGCAAGATCGAGCAGCCGGCGAAGACCCTCGCCCGCCTGCTCGACCGCAACCGTCCCCGTCTCGCATGATCGACCTCACCATCGAACCCGAACGGCTGGAGCGCACCGTCGAGCGCCCACGCGAGCGCGGCATCGTCGTGCCGACCTTCGCCTGGCAACGAGACCCGGAGCGGATACCGCCCGCGATCAAGGCCCAGCTCGCGAAGCACGGGCTCTGGGACGTCGTCTCTCCGAACCTGTTCCGGATCACCTGGAAGAACGAGCCGGTTCCCTCCGGAGGCGGCTTCGGGGGCGTCAACCACCTCGAATTCCCGCGCGAGCTGACCGGCGTCGACGCCCGCATCATCGCGCTGGTCGGCAAGTGGTTCCCGACCGGAGCGCACAAGGTCGGCGCCACCTTCGGGTGCCTGGTGCCGCGCCTGGTGACCGGCCAGTTCGATCCCACGACGCAGAAGGCGGTCTGGCCCTCGACCGGCAACTTCTGCCGGGGCGGCGCCTACGACGCCCGGTTGCTCGGCTGCGAGTCGATCGCGATCCTCCCCGAGGAGATGAGCCGCGAGCGCTTCGAGTGGCTGCAGCGGGTGTCGGGCGAGATCATCGCCACGCCCGGCTGCGAGAGCAACGTCAAGGAGATCTTCGACGAGTGTCACCGGCTGCGTGCCGAGCGCGGCGACGACGTGGTGATCTTCAACCAGTTCGAGGAGTTCGGCAATCACCTCTGGCACTACCACGTCACCGGCGCCGCGATGGCCGAGGTCCTCGAGCGCGAGCTGCGGCCGGGGGACGAGCTCCGGGGCGTCGCCCTGACCACGGGCTCGGCGGGCACGATGGGCAGCGCCGACTATCTGAAGGCGTCGTTCCCGCGCTGCAAGGCCGCGGCCAGCGAGGCGCTGCAGTGTCCGACCCTGATGCTCAACGGCTACGGCGGCCACCGCATCGAGGGGATCGGCGACAAGCACGTCCCCTGGATCCACGACCTGCGCAACACCGACCTGGTCATGGCCATCGACGACGAGGCCTGCCTGAGCCTCGCGCGGCTGTTCAACGAACCGGAGGGATGCGCCTGCCTGGCGAAACGGGGGGTTCCGGCCGAGGTGATCGACCGCCTCGACCTGTGCGGCATCTCGGGCATCGCGAACCTGCTGTCGGCGATCAAGCTCGCGCGGCACTACGAGCTCGGCGAGGGCGACGTCGTGCTGACGGTCCTGACCGACTCGATGGAGCTCTACGGGAGCCGGCTTGCGGAGATGCGCGACACCCGGGGCGAATACGACGAGGCCGAGGCCCTCGCGGCGTGGCATCGCTACCTGCTGGGCTGCACGACCGATCACGTCGAGGAGCTCGGCTACCGCGATCGCAAGCGCATCCACAACCTGAAGTACTTCACCTGGGTCGAGCAGCAGGGCCGCACCGTCGAGGAGCTGCAGGCCCAGTGGGACGACCGCGACTACTGGCCCGCGATCCAGGCCCAGGTCGACGAGATCGACGCCCTGATCGAGGACTTCAATCGACGGGTCGGCCTGCTCGAGAGCTGAGCAGGCCCCTCGTCCGGGTCGCGATTCCGCGTCGCGCCGACCGCCGGGATCGGGCGGTGCTTTCGTCCTTGCCGAACGAGGATCCGCCGCGTAACACGGGGTCACCGGGCGGTCGGCTCGACCGCCTGTCCACTTTGGACCGATGACGCGCGGATCGCAGCCGCGCCGTCCGGACCACGAGAGAGGAGGACGATTCCGATGGCCGAACAGTTCGACACCATCATCGCGTTCGTGATCATCATCGCCGGTCTGTCGATGACCTTGCAGCTGATCGTGGACTCGGCGAAGAGCGTCGTGGGGCTCCGATGGAAGGTCTACGAGGCCTTTCTGAAGGACCTCTACGTAGAGGTCCTGGACAAGGAGGTCGACGATTCGGGCAAGAAGGGCCCGCGCGTCGAGATCCAGTCCGTGACGAGCCGCATGCGCATGTTCGCGGGGAAGCTCGAGTCCCTGTGGGGCACCGCCCAGGAGGCCCGTGAGGCGCTGGTGGAGCTCCGCGACGGACTCGGCGAGTGCGAGACGGACGAAGAGAAGATCGAGCTCCTCCGGAAGCGCGCGGAGTCCGAGATCCCCCAGATGCGCATCTGGGGCCAGCGCATCCGAAGCCTGAATCCGGAATCGCTCCTGTCGGTCTACACCTCGCTGAAGGACCGCGTGGCGAGCGGCGAGCTCTCGAACCTCGGAGGAATCGACGAGGGTCTCGCGGAGCTCGATCGTCTCGCGGAATCGCTTCGAGAGCTCACCCGGGAGGAGTCGGCCGAGCTGGTGGCCGGCATCGAGGCGGGGATCCGGGAGACCCTGGAGTGGATGTCCAGGTTCGAGGCCAAGATCGGGGGGATCCACTCCCGCATCGAGGCGAACCTCGACGACGCTCTCGAGCGCCTCGAGAGCAACTACGCGAAGCACGTCAAGAGGTGGTGCTTCGGCCTGGGGATCATCGTCTGCGTGCTCCTCAACGCGGACTCGATCTCGATGTACAAGACCCTCCTGCACACGCCGGTGCTCTCGCAGAGCATCATCCAGGAACGCGACCACTTCCTGGCCGAGCCCGCCGCCCTGCCCGAGGGGGCCGAGCTCCAGGCGATCGCGGAGGCCGCGAGCGAGCTCCGTGCGCAGATTGAGGAAGACGTCGGACATACCGACATCGAGGCGTTCAACACGCGCTTCACGACCTTCCAGGCGGCGCTGACCGAGGACCTGACCGGTCTGCAAGAGCGAACCGGGCCGAAGGAAGAGCAGCCGGCCCGGCTGCAGCGCGCCGACCGCGCCCTGGTCGACGCCAGTGAGGCCATGGACGAGGCCGCGAAGGCCGTCGCGGACGGCACGGGCGAGGAGGCGGTCCGAGCCCTCAACCGCGCGGTGGGAAGGATCACGTCGGGTTCCGTCTATCTCGGAGCTGGACAGATCGAGGGCCGCATGGAAGACCTCCTCGCGTCCGATCTGCCGCTGGGCTGGAATCCGGCCGCCATCGGGGAGACCTTCGCCGACTTCCTCGCGCTCCTCAAGAAGGCGCTCGGCATCTTCGCGACGGCAGTCATGATCTCGTTCGGGGCGCCGTTCTGGAACGACGTCCTGCGCTCGCTCCTGGGATTGCGGGGAGCGGTGTCGAAGAACAAGGCCTGATCCGGTCGAGACCGTCTCCGTCGCCCGCGGGCGGAGTAACTCCGTCGTCGTCGGCGGGTAGGGACTACCGGAGCAGTCGTCGTTCTCAGCGACCTCCCCGGCACAGGATCGGGGACCGAAGCGGGAGGTTCTCATGAGGTTCATCGACGTGGCGTTTCTCGGCGTGGTGGCTCTGCCCGGAGCCGCGAGGAGCACGGAAGACGAGGCGCGTGTGCACTGGCGCGACGAGTGGCGAACGCTCGAGGAGATCGAGGTCGATGCGGGGAAGGCCCCGGCGGAGTGCGCGAGGGGCTGGGCGCCGTGGGCGGAGGAGAACGGCTACCTGCTCGAGCTCGACGACACCGGTCGGGTGCTGGTCCTCGTGGACGAGAAGAGGAAGCTGTCGCGGCTACGGCGGGAGCTGGTCGCGCGCACGATCGAGCTCGTGGACGAGACCCTGCCCGCCCCGAAGCGTCCCCCCGCCCTCGACGACCCGAGCCGGGACTGGGCGAAGCAGTTCCTCGAGCTGCAGAAGGGGCACGACGTCCGGACGATGGCCCTGCTGCAGCTGGAGGACCGCGAGGCTCTTTGCTCTGCCGCCGCGGACCTGGGACGCCGCTACGACTATCTCGCCGACTGGTCCCGAACGGTGGAGGGCAGGCTGACCTGGCTCGTGGAGGATCCGCCGTGCGTCGCGTGGATCGAGAGGATGGAGAGCCGGGACCGCTACGACATCGACAACTTCGTGGCGAACCAGCTCTCCCGCCTGCTCGTCCATCGTCGATTCGGCCGGCTTCCCCACTGGATGCGGATGGGCCTCGCCTGGCACTTCGAGCTCGAGCTCATGGGCAACCTCTACACGTTTCCCTACAGCATCGACCGGATCGCCGAGGTCCCCACGGGGGGCTGGGGCACCGAGCTGCGGCTGGCCTTCAAGAAGCGTGAGCGGCTCCTGTCCCTGGAAGAGGTGGCCGGCTGGCGCTACGGCACCTTCGACGAGGATGCGGCCGCGCGCGCCTGGGGACTGACTCGCTTCCTCGTGGAACGCCATTCCGCGGCCCTCCCCCGCGCGCTCGACCTGCTGGCGGCTCTCTGCTTCGAGAAGGGGCGGCGAGACCTCCCGGGCGGGGGGTGGATCTGGGTCCTCGACTTCGAGCCCGCCGCGGCGGAGCAGCTCGAGATCCTCGAACGCGAGCTCGGCGAGGGCCTGCTGATGGCGGCCACCGAGTCCTTTCGGCGGAAGTAGGAGAGCCGGCGCGGTCTCTCCTTCGCGTACCGGTCCATCGTTGGTGTATGCTGTCGAGCGCCCTCCCCCTCGCCGTCCACCGCAGAAGGAGTCGAGCATGCCCAACCTGGCAGGAGTCCTCAAGACAGAGATCGGCCGCCTGGCCCGCAAGGAGCTGCGCGCCGAGCTGACGGCCGTGAAGAAGACCGCGTCGAAGCAGCGCAAGGTGATCGCGACCCTGAAGCGTGAGCTCCGGGAGCAGAAGACCCGGATCGCCGCCCTCGAGCGCGCGAGCCGGAAATTCGCGCCCGTGGCGGCTCCGGCGTCCAAGGTGCGCTTCTCGGCCAAGGGGCTCCGCTCGCACCGCGAGCGACTCGCCCTCTCCGCCGCAGACTACGCCGCCCTCGTGGGAGTCTCGGGCCTGACCATCTACAACTGGGAGAAGGGCAAGACGAGGCCGCAGCAGGCCCAGCTCGAGAAGCTGGCCGCCGTCCGCGGTCTCGGGAAGCGCGAGGCGTGGACGCGGCTGGAGGAAATGGACTAGTGTCCTGATTCAGAAGTTGCCGCACACCTGTCCGGACTCTCGCGGCGCTGCCCGCGTTGCGCCTCCTCCGAGTATCACTGCGAATACGCGTCGTCTCCGCGCCTTGCCAGCACCGCTGCGAGTCCCCGACAGGTGCACGGCAACTTCTGAATCAGGACACTAGGGAATCCCGCGCATGGAGTGGGGCTCTGACCTCGCAGGTACGTCATGGACATGCGGCGCATCGGGTACCTCGGCCTCGCCCTCGTTCCCGCGCTCCTGATCGGCGGGTCCTCGGAGCCCGAGGACGAGAAGACGATCGAGCTCTCCCCCGAGGAGGGGAGCGTCCTCCGCAAGACCTTCACTCGTGAGCTCGAGCTCACGCTGGTCGGCGGCTCGCTCGGCCACCTCGGCTACCTGGCCGATCCCGTTCAGGTCGGCCGGACCCGCTGGAACGACGAGCAGCGCGTCGTTCTCACGGACGCATACGGTCCCGTTCGCGAAGGGCGTCCCCTCCGCCTCGAGCGCAGCTTCGACGAGCTCTTCACCAGCCACGGGCACGCGCTGGGATTGAGCGCCTCGCCGGTCGGTCCCCTGGAGATCGAGCTTCCCCGAGAAGGCCGCGGCGAGATCGAAGGGGCGACCGTCGTCTTCGCCTGGGACGAAGAGAGCGGGGAGTACCGGCGCTCGTGGGGACCCGACGTCGACCTGGACGATTCCCTCCTCGCGGGTCTCGATGCCGATGCCGATCTCCGGGAGATCCTGCCGTGGAAGGACGTGTCCCCGGGGGACGTGTGGTTCACGGACGTGGAGATCTTTCGCCAGATCTGCTGGCCCGGGGGCTCGATCGCCTATCTGAACGAGGAGGACCGATACCTGGTGCGCCCCGTCGACCAAAGGCTCGCCGAGGACCTCGACGGGACCTTCCGCGTCGAGCTCGTGAGGACCGTTCGGCGCGCGGGTGTGCGGCTCGCGGTCCTCGAGATCCGGGGCATCCTCGAGGCGACCACCGCGTTCGAGCACGATCTGAGCCTGAGCTACATGAGCTACGACCTCGACCTCGCCGTGCGGCAGGATCTGCAGCTCTACCTCGTCGCGCGGGGCCGCCTGCACTGGAATCTGGATGCGGACCACCTCGACTCGTGCGTGCTGGAGGGCGACGTGACCGTCCGGCAGAGGGCGGCGATCGCCCTCCGCGCGGAGGAGGATCTTCCG
>CAYRXS010000027.1:0-18084 GCA_964428225.1 uncultured Planctomycetaceae bacterium | reverse complement strand
ACTCCCCCGACGACTTCCTGCTGACGGGCGATTGGCGAGGGAAGCTCAAGACCCGGGTGGACGTGTCCCGCGTGGAGGTGTCCTCCGAGGGGGAGTGAGAGGGCGCCCGCTCCTCCTCCCGCAGTACCGCGCGCATGGTGGTATCCTCGTGGATGCTCCTTCTCAGGTGGCGATCCGGAGACGCGTTCCGGAGGCCGAGCCCTATTGCCAACCATGAAGAGAATCACCCTTCATCCCTCGTCCGTCCTTCTCGGAGCGGCCTGCCTCGGTGGCGTCCTTCTCGCATCGAGCCTGGCGCAGGTTGCGGGGAGTGGCACGAGCGTGGGATCCCAGAGCCACAGAATGGCCCTCACCCCGGAGCAGTCCGAGATCCTCTCTCACATGAGCATCGTCTACCTCAGTGACGGCCAGGGAGGGACGAACAAGACGATTCGCTTCAGCGCGGTAGACGTACAGATCGTCAACGGAAGCGGCTTCGAGCGGATCATCGACGGCACCGGCAACCTCATCGTCGGCTACAACGAGCTCGGCAGTCCCATCGGCGACTTCCGGACCGGCTCCCACAATCTCGTGGTGGGAGGCATGAATTCCTACACCTCCTACGGGTGCACCGTGCTGGGCTCCAACAACGTCGTGAGTGGCCCCTATTCCTCGGTCTGCGCGGGATCCGGCAACGAAGCCGCCGGAGGGTACTCCACCGTCAGCGGGGGTACCTTCAACCTCGCTCAGCACAGCGGTTCTTCGGTGCTCGGAGGTGCCTACAATCTCACCAGCGGCAGTTGCTCCACCATTACGGGAGGGCACCACAACATCGCCGCGGGGACGTTTTCCTCGGTCAGCGGAGGCCAGTGGCGCTCCGTCTGGGGCGAGAGCGACTGGGCCGCCGGCTCCCTCTTCGAGGATTATTGACCGATCGCGGTCCCATACCGTCCCGACGAGGGACACCGGATCACGCCGCGTCCCGAGGAATCCGGTTGCCTCGCCGGGGATGAGGGGATAGGACGGAGAACGCGACGTTCGCCACCGGCACCGGAGGTGCATCATGCTGCTCGGCCTTCTCCTCCTTCCTTCCCTGCTCCTCGCGGCCGACGACCTCGAGGAGCTCGCCCCGACAAGGCCTACGCCGCGCACGCCTGGAAGTCCGAGGGAGAGCTGCGGTACGTCTGGTGGCTTCCCGAGGACTACTCCGCGGAGGAGCCGCGAAACCTGTCCATCATCCTCCACGGCACCGGCCTCGACTACCGATGGGGATACTGGAACAACAAGCCGAAGGTCTTCCGGCCGGAGGACATCGTGGTTTCCGTGGACGGCACGAGCCCGGGCCACCAGGACTCGCGGCTCTTCCTGGGCGAGAAGGCGGACGCCGACGCGTTTCGGGACTTCCTCGCCGAGATGCGCGAGACCTTCGCGGTGGATCGCATCTTCCTGTACGGGCACAGCCAGGGCGGGTTCTTCGTCGTCTACTACGCGGGCGAGTTCCCCGAGACCGTGGACGGGGTCGTCGCTCACGCGTCCGGCGCCTGGAACTGGTCGAAGATGGGGAAAGACGTGAAGGAGGTTCCGATCGCCTTCATGCACGGCAGCGCCGATCCGGTCGTTCCCTACCGCCAGAGCCCGGGCAGCCGCGACGCCTACGTGAAGGCGAAGTTCCCGATGGTGCACCTGCGGCGGCTGCCCGGGTACAACCACTGGCCGAACGCGGTCCGCGCGAACGAGGCCCTGGGCTGGTGCGAGGGGATGAGCACGGACGATCCCGAGCGCGCGCTCGCGGTGGCCGCCGAGCTCCTGCGCCCAAAGGGGGCGGACGAGTACCAGTACTCGACTCCGGTCTCGTTCTCCGGGGCCCGCGACGTCCTGCGGCGCTTCGAGAAGACCAAGGTCCGACCGCTCGACGACGTGCCCGCCAAGGTGCAGGGACAGGCGGAGAAGATGATCGCCGCCATCGAGAAGAAGGGCGAGAAGCACGTCAAGGCGCTGAAGAAGTCCGTGGGGAAGAAGATCGAGCTGAAGAAGAACGAGTCCCTCGGACACCTGCTTCCCCTCCGCGAGGACTTCCGCGGCGTCGACTCCGTCGAGGCGTATCTCAAGCAGATCGGCTTCGACAAGCTCGCCGAGAAGCACGCCAAGGCCGCCTCCGACGTGTTCGACGCCTGGTACGGCAACGACGACGCCGGGGAGAAGCTCGAGGCCATCGTCGCCGCCCTTCCGAAGGCCTTCCTCTTCGACGGGTATCCGCCCGAGATGGGCAAGAAGCTGAGGGAGTGGGAGCGGCAGGGGAAGAGCATCGGGGCGAGCAAGAAGACCCTGAAAGACTTCGCGAACGTCGAGAGCTGGCTCGAGGGCCTGGAGAAGGGCGCGAAGGCCTACGAGAAGATCTGGAAGGGCTGGAAAGGGATCTGATCGATGAGCGAGGCTCGGTGTCTCACCGCGCCCCGAAGCCCCGCACGAAGCCGATGCACTGGGCGACCTCGGGCACCGAGTTCTCCCAGTTGTGCTCGTACTCGATCGAGATGTTGCCCGCGAAGCCCTGACGTTGGAGCTCGGTCAGCACCCCGGCCGCGTCGGAGACCCCGGAGCCGAACGGCACGTCGTGGGCGTTGCGTACGCCGAACTCGTTCAGGTCCTTCATGTGGGCGCTGATGATACGTCCCTCGAGGATCTTCAGCGCTTCGACCGGAGCGACTCCCGAGCGCGTCCAGTGGCCCGTGTCCGCGCACGCGCCGATTCGCGGATCGCGGCCCTTCACGAGCTCGGCCACGTACTTCGGATCCCATACCTTGTATTTCGGATCGTTCGGCCGGCGCGGGTGGTTGTGATAGGCACACCCGATGTTGAACTCCTTCACCAGCTTCTCGATCACGTCGATCGACTCGGTGGATTCGGTCGTCACCGCGCGCATGCCCATCTTCTTTGCGAAGGCGAAGATCTTCCGAGCGCCGTCCTCGTCGTTCGGAATGCCCACCACGCCGTAGTTGACGGCCTTGACGTGGTGCTTTTCGAGCTTCGCCTGCAGCTTCGCGATGACTTCGTCGGAGGCATCGTGGTTCACCCGGACGTCGGGCTCGTCGGGGCTCAGACTCTGTCCCGGGTAGAACTCGATCACCCGGCCTCCGGCGGCGGCGGTCTTCTCGATGGCCTCGAAGGCGCTGAAGCGATTGAACGTGTAGGCCTGACAGCCGATCGCGAATCCGCCGATCTTGTACTCGTCGGGAATCGGCTCGAGCTCGGAGGGGGAGGGCATGAGGATCGGGGCGGCCGCGAGGGGCAGCGCGAGAACGGAGAGGAGAGCGAGTTTCATGGGCGAGAGCCTCCGCGGGGGATTCCTGGGCGAGGCCGGATTCCACGCCCCTGCCCCCGGGTTGTCAACGACCGCGCGGGGCTCGGGATTCCCCGACACGTTTCGCGGCCGACGTCGTACCGGCCTGCGAGCCCGCCGGACGCCCCCCGGCGCAGCACGAACGATCCCATTACAGGAGGAGCCCGCCATGAAGGCCATTTCCACCGAGGAGCTGAGCAGGCGTCTGGAAACCGGTCAGTCCGCCGTCTTCGACGTGCGCGGAGACGTCGAGTTCGAGATCGGTCACATCCCGGGAACCATGAGCGCGCCGCTCGGATCGCTCGTCTTCCGGGTGGCACGAGTCATGGATCCCGATTCGTTCGTGGGCGTCTACTCGGAGGGTGACGACTGCGAGCTCGCCACCCAGGCCGCCTCGCGGCTGGAGAACCTCGGGCTGCGCAACGTCCACTGCTACGAGGACGGGCTCGCGGGATGGCGGGCCGCGGGTCGCCCCGTGGTTCCGTCGGTCCACGCCAAGGTCCACACCCAGGGACCGGTCAGCGAGTGCCGTCCCGTCCTCGTGGACCGCGACCGCGCCTACGGCGGCGCCTTCAGGGAGAAGCCGAGCGGTACCGAGGGAGCCGGCGGATAGGCGCTCCGATGGGAGCGGCGTGGCCGCTCACTCCTCGAACTCGGGCGGCGTCTCTTCCTCGGGTTCCTCCTCGCTCTCGGCTTCGCAGCGGGCCATCTCGTCCGCCCACTGCACGCACTCGACGATCAGGCGCGTGACGTTGCGGCGCATGTCGGGATCCGCGACGAGCTGGATGCCCTGTGCGAACTGGTAGGTGGCGATGTCCGCCGAGAACAGGCGGTAGAAGGTGCTGCGGATCTGCTGGCTCAACGCTTGCTGCAGCTCCTCCTGGCTGATCACCCCGTTGTTCACGAGCTCCTTGCCGAACATGTCGAAGGACGACGCGTAGCTGCGCAGCAGCCGGTCCAGCTGCCGCTCGGTAAGCGTCCCCTGGTGCACGAGGATCTCGCCGAGCCGCTCCCCGGGCGGAGGATTGTCGCTCGACACGTAGGTGACGTTTCCTTCGGAGAGCTCGATCTGACACGACTCGCGCAGCGTGTCCACCCACAGGATGCCGGTCTTCTGCAGGGTGGAGAGGAAGCTGAAGATGTCCGCCAGGGGCGTGGCGAGCGTGGTCCCCGTGAATCGCGCCGCGTTCCCGCGCTCGGCGAGCGGCCCATCGCCGATCCCGACCCACTGCACGGCCATCGCGATGGATCCGATCAGGGATGCGCGGGAGTTCTCCGAGGGACAGGGTGCGTTGGCGGTCACGAGCTCCAGGGTCTCCGCCGCCACCTTCAGGTTCTCGGCGGACTTGAGGAGCTTGTCCTGGAAGGTGCTGGTGAAGCCGTGTGCGTCGAGGAGGCTCTGCAGGCTCAGCGCTCTTCGCTCGAGCAGTCGACAGGCCATCGCCAGATCGGCGGTGGGCCGATCGAGCGGACGCCGGGAAGCTTGGTGGCTCATGGCGGTCCTTGTTGGGGGCACTCCTGTATCGGCGGGGCCCGTCGGCGAGGTACAGCCGTCCTCCCCTGAAATCCCCAGCCGGGGGATTCCCCACCGCTCGGGGGCCCGGGACGCGATGCTCGGGCCCTCCGAGGCCCATTTGGCCCGGATCGGCCCAACCGCCGACCGGGCGGGATCGTAGGATTCCGAGGTCGCCTTCCCCCGGCGTTCCCGTCCTCGTCTTCCATCTGCCGGTTGCCGCCATGCTCCACCTTGCGATTCGACCGCGTCGTGTGCTCTTGCTCGCCCTCTGTCTCCTCGGCCCGTCGCTCCTGGCCTGTCGGGCGGCCGAATCGAAGGAGAGCGGGGATCCACCCGCGGTCACGCTCGCGGGCCCCGACCTGGGCGGTCCGCTGGTGGTGAACGGGGAGGAGATCTCCCTGGATGAGGTGCGCCGGTACACCCTGCTCGTCTCGCCCGCGTACGACGCGTACGAGCTGGCCAAGATCCAGGTCTTCCTCGACCGGGAGATCCGACGCCAGATCGAGGAGGAGGGCAAGACCGCCGAGGACTTCACCGTCTCCCCGCCGGTGAGTGACGACGCCCCGGCGGATCCCATCCGGGCCGCACAGGTGGCGCAGACCGCGCAGTTCCAGAAGGTGTTCCTTCCCGAGAACCCCTACGAGTATCCGCCCCTCACCGTCGCCGCCCTCACCGGGGACGAGGAGTTCGACGTCCTCCAGGCCGTGCGCGACGAATGGGTCGAGAAGCAGGAGCAGCCGGCCGAGGAGGCGGCGGCGGATAGCGACGACTCCGGCGAGCGGTTGTTCCAGCGGATGTTGACGCAGCGGATTCTTCGACATCTGAACGAGGCGTTCGACATCCGAGAGCTCGAGGACGGCATCGACGTCGATCTCGTCGGCATCGTCGACGGCGTCGAGATCACCGTGGCGGAGATCTGGGAACGCGCGGCCGATCGAATCGAGCCGGAGCACGTCCGGACGGCGAAGCAGTGGCTCGTCAGCACGACCCTCCTGCGTCAGGCCATGACGGAGACCGGGTACCTGATGAGCCGGGAGGAAGCCCGCGCGCTCTGGGTCGAGCAGGCCGCGCCCTACCGGGACTCGCTGTTCTCGCTCGAGAAGCTCGCGCTGGCCATCAAGAAGTTCCCCACCATCGGGATGTGGCTGGAATACCACCGCCTCTACGAATCCCTCAGGCTCCAGGTCACGGAGGAGATGACCAGCGAGGCACTCGCGCGGCAGGCCGACGAGCGCACCTCGGCCATCGTCAGCCTCGCGACGGTCGACGTCGACATCATCCTCCTGTCCGTCTACGACTTCGAGAAGCAGGCGTGGAAGGAGAACGGCTGGGAGGAAGCGGCGGCCAGGGCGCAGGAGGTCACCGAACGACTCGCGGCCGGAGATGCCTGGGGTGTCCTGCTCGACGAGTACTCGGACTTCCACGATCCGCCCGTCCCCGAGGACCTGCGTGGATCACCGCAAGCGGAGAGGAGCCTGAAGCGGAAGGGACGGTTCCGCGATCAGAACCGCAACAACCTCTCGCGATTGCTCGAGGAGCCCGAGTTCTACGTCTTCCTCCACGGCGGCTGCGTCACGGACGCGGTCTTCTTCGCGCAGGAGGTGGGGACGATTGGCGATCCCCTCGCGGGCCCCCACGGGTACTACATCCCCCGGCTCCTGCATCGCTCCTTGCCGACGGTCGTCCTCTCTCCCGACGACTCGAAGGCTCGCGTGTACCTCGAGCAGGACTACCTCAACAAACGCATCGTCGAGTACACCCGGGAGCTGCTCGCGCGATCGACCGTCTCCGGGCTCTGAGCGGCAGGTCGAGGAAAAACCCGCCCGTCGCGGACCGCGCCGGGAGCGGGGCCCGCGCGGGGCGGAATCCGCCCTCGGGGTCCCGGGAGGCCCGATCGTCCCCCCGGCGGACGTGCCCTCCGGGATCGGGTCCGGGCCGGCTTCCCCCGGTTCCCCGGGAAGTTACCACCGGATCGCCGGAAACGCGGTACGGTTCGGATGCTCAAGTTCGGTCCCAGCCAGGTCCGTTTTGGGCATCCCCTACTGCAGCCCGGTAGCAACCTCCCACGCGCCGGGCTGCTCTCTCGTACGTCCTGGCTAGTCGTCGATCGAGAAGACCCCGCTCAGACAGCGCCCCCCGTTCCATTCGGAATGCAGGGCGAAGACGCAGGTCTTCGTGCCGGACGCGCGCCAGTCGAGGGTGTTCAGGAGCACGGTACCCGTCAGGTCGTCGGCGGTCTCCCCGTCGATCTCCATCGTGGCGGACACCCCCGTCACCGAGTCCTCCGGTTGCGCGAACGTGAGGGAAGCCTGCCAGCCGAGGTCGAGATTCGAACCGTGCAATTGGATCGTCGTGGCGCCGTCGTCACCATCCTCTCGAGAGGGGGCCACGCGGGACTCGATCGGGTACGTGAGGAAACCCGTTCCGCTGATGGTGACGCTCGCCTGCTCGCGAGGTCGAAGACTGGGCTGCAGCTTGACCCGAATCCCGTCCGCGTCGAGCACCTCCGTTCCGCTCCACAGGACGACGGGGTGGATGTGGAACCGGATCCCGAGGATGAACACGGGGAACAACAGCGCGACCACGATCACGATCACGAGGAAGACCCACCGCAGCAGGGTGCGCCAGACGGATCCCCGGCTTCCCGGGGCATCCGCGGACTCCGGTGGATCGTTCGTGCGTTCGGAGGTCATCGAGGCGCGGGGGTGGGGGAGGGGCGGCGTTCCTCGACGGAACGGGGCGAGGTCGAGCGCGGTCCCTCCGGCCGTGGATGATACCGGATCGCTCAGTCCTCGACGAGTCGAGCGGGACGGACCCCGAGATAGAGGCCGGCGAACTCCGGAGTCTCGGCGCCGCGGGCCGCCGACCGCGCAACGATCGCGAGGTCCTGGAAGCTGCCGCCGCGGGTGACGCGGTAGCGAAGGCCCTGAGGGGGACAGACCGGATCGGGACCGAGGTCGACCCAGTAGAAGCCGAGGTCGTACTCGTCCCGGCACCACTCCGACACGCCGCCGATCGTGTCGTGGAGCCCGAAGCCGTCGGGGAGCAGGCGGCCCACCGGTCCGTGGCTCCAGAACCCGTCGTTCCACGGCTCGGTCATGATGGTCGTGCGGAACGCCCGGTCGTACTCCCGGTCGGCGATGTTGGCGAAGGTCGCGAATGCCTCCCTCGGAAACGGCCACGGCGACGTCGTGGCGCCCCGACAGCCGTATTCCCACTGCGCCTCGCTGGGCAGCACGAGACCGAGGTGGGGGAGGACCGCGCGGCATTCCTGCCAGCTGATCTGCTCGACGGGGTGCGAAGGCCCCTTCGGGTCCGCCTCGTTCTCGAAGGTCCAGTGGGAGGGATTCCGGCCGGTCGTTCGCACCCACTGCCCCTGGGTCATCTCGTACTTCGAGAGGAAGAACGCGGAGACATCCACCTCGCGCACCGGCAGCTCGTCCTCGATCGCATTCGGGTCGTGGTTCTGCCCGCTCGGATTGTCCTGAGCCCCTCTCCAGTAGAGCCCCCCGGGGAGCAGCACGAAGACCATCCCCGTCTTCGCGGTGATGATCAGCTCGCCGTCCGCGCCGCGCTCGGGCTCCTCGCCGGACTGCACGTGCCAGAACTCCCACAGGCCGGACTCGAGATCCGCGCCGATGGGCACCAGGGCCATCTGCACCGAGAGCTCCAGCCCGGAATAGTCCTCGCGTATCTCGGGCAGCACCGCCTTCCACCGCACCTCGAACTCTCCGCCGGCGGCGAATCCGGCGGCCAGCCTCCGGGCGAGCTCGAGCCGCTTGCCCACGCTCCAGCCGTGCTCCGGGCAGATGCCGTCCTCCGAGAGCAGCCCCGTCTCGGGGTCCTGCACCGACTCCAGCCGGTCGATCAGCTTCGTCAGCTGGCTGTTCCACCACCGCGAATACGAGCGTTCCTCCGGGAAGCTCCAGTCCTGCCGCTCGCTGGCCTTTCGTTGCAGCGTGTCGTATTCGGCCTCCCGTGCGGCGAGCTCCTCCTCGGCGGAGCGCATGCCCGGTTCGCTGCTCGCCTCGGCGATCCACCCCTCGAGATTCCGCAGGTGTCCCTCGTACTCCGCTCGGCGCTCGTCAGGCGCCTCCCGCAGCGCGTCCTGGCTCGCGGCGAGCGCCTCGTCGTCACGGCCCAGGGCGAAGAACGCCCGGGAGACGGTGTCCAGGATCTCGAATCGCTCCTCGGGCGTGGCGCGCTCCAGGGCCTGCAGCGCGAGAGCCAGTCCCACCACCTCCTCTCCGTAGACCGTGCGGTTGGGGCGCACCATGTCCCAGGCGTGGTCGTTCATGTCCGCTGCCGGTCCGCCCGTCCAGGCGACGCCCGGCAGCTTGACGGCGATGCCGTCCCGCCTCTGCCGCAGCGCGGCCCGCATCGAGGCGATCCTTCCGGAGAGGGCGTCGAGCTCCGCATCCACCGGCCGACCTCCGGAATCGACGCTCCCCGGATCCCCGGTCTGCGGGAGCGCGAACGCGCGCAGCTCCTCTCGCTTCCTGACGAAGCCCGGCAGCTCGTCGACCAGGGCGCTCATGCGGTCGATCCACGAGCGGTAGTCGTCGATCCGGTCGGGATACGGGGGCCAGAGCCCGTCGACCTCCGTGATCAGGTCGTCGTAAGTCTGGAGCGCGGACAGGCGCAACACCTCGTCGGCGCGCTGCCTCTCGGCGAGGGCGCTGGCCTGCGCCTCGTTCGAGAAATGGAAGAGGCGGAGCGCGAGACCCGAGATCACGATGAACGCGACGATCACCAGCGTCGCCGCGACGCTCTTCGTGCGGTTGCGGAGCGCCCACTTCCGCGTGCGTCGGACCATCCCCGGCGGCTTCGCGCGGATCGGCTCGTTCGCGAGGTGCCGCCGGAGGTCCGCCGCGAAATCGCTCATCGTCTGGTAGCGGTCCTCTCGGCGCTTCTCGAGGGCCTTGGCCGCGATGACCGCGAGCTCCATCGGCACGCGGGAGCGGAGCTTGTGCAGATCGGGAGGATCCCAGGTCACGATCTTCTCCACGATCTGATGCATGGTGTCCCCCTCGAAGGGACGCTGCAGGGCCAGCATCTCGTAGAGCACGATCCCGAGGCTGAAGATGTCCGTGCGGTGGTCGATCCCCATCCGCTTCGCCATCACCTGCTCGGGACTCATGTACAGGTACGTCCCCGCGACGTCCCCGGTCGTCGAGAGCGAGGATTCGTCGGTGATCAGCGCCATGCCGAAGTCCGTGACCTTCGGCTCGTCGTCCGACGTGATCAGGACGTTCTGGGGCTTGATGTCCCGGTGGATGACGCCGGCGTCATGGGCGGCCTGGAGAGCATCGGCGAGCTTGACCACGAACTCCGTCACGCGCTCGTAGTAGTCGGAGGGACGGTCCTTCGCGATGTGCATCTCGTCGATGAGATCCCGGAGCGTCCAGCCTCCGTGAATGAGCTCCTGGGCGATCCAGTGCACGCCGTCCGACTCGCCGAAGGCATGAACGGCGACGATGCCGGGGTGTGCCAGCCTCCCGCCCGCCCGTGCCTCCCGGGCGAAGAACTCGATGCGGCGGCGATCGATCCGGGCGGGCAGGACGAGCTTGAGCGCGACGCGTCGCCCGAGCGAGGCCTGCTCGGCCTCCCACACCTGTCCCTGGCCGCCGCTGCCGATCAACCGAAGGAGATGAAAGTCCCCGATCGTGTCTCCTTCCCGGTACCCGGGCGAGAAGCCGCCCTTCGGAGCGTGCTCCTCCGCGCCCCGCCGGAAGAAGCCCATCCATCTCCCCGAGCTCCGCATCCTGCCGATCAGGGCATTGGCCTCGGCGCAGCCCTCCGCCATCCGCCGCAACATGTCCGTGCACTCGGGGTGCTCCGCGTACAGGGCTTCGAGATCCCCGTCCCCGCCGGAGCGCGTGCGGGCGAGGAACGCGGCGAAGATCTCCTCGGGAGATCGCGAGGGGCGGGAGAAGTCAGGGGACAAGGTGACACTCCGACCGGTGGATTGTACGCGGTTTCGAGACGAAGTCCGGGCGTATGCCAGTCCCTACCGCCCCCGGGAGCCCTGCCTACCGCGAAACTCCCCGCGGAAGCGGCCTCACCGGGAATCCACGTCCCGGCTCATGCATCTTGCAATTCGTCCGACGTCCCGGCGTCGTCCGGGCGCCTCACCCGCGCCGGCAGAGCTCCTCGACCTCGTGGATCTCCCGGAGCGGTCCCGCGAGGAGCTCGAAACCATCCTCGGTGATGAGCACGCCGTCCTCGATCCGGATGCCGAAGCCCTCCTCGGGGAGCATCACGAACGGCTCGATCACCAGGACGTGTCCGGGCTCGAACGGCAGGTCGTCGTCGGATTTCCAGCCGGTGGCGTCGTGGATGTTGAGGCCCACCGGGTGGCCGCAGTTGCCGTAGGAGCTCTTCTCGAGGCCGTGCCTCGCGTAGGTCTCGTAGACCGCGCGGTGCGCGTCGTGCGACGCGGAGCCCGGTCTCATGGTGGCGATCGCCGCCTTCTGGGCCTCGAGCGTGATGGCGTAGACCTCGCGCTGACGATCGGTGAACTCGCCGTTGGCGGGGAAGGTGCGGGTGATGTCCGAGGAATAGCCCCGGAACTCGACGCCGGCATCGATCAGCACCACGTCGCCGTCCTCGATCCGCTGGTCGTTGTCCATGTAGTGTCCGATGGCGGAGCGCGGACCGGCGGCGACGATGATGTTGGACACGTAGAGGTCGTCCCAGTTGCCACGGACGCCCTCGCCGGCGAGCTTCCCGACCCCGTGGTCGTAGATGGCCTTGCCCAGTCCCTCGTTGTCGCCCGGTCGAAGCGTGCTCATGATCTCGGAGAAGATCTCGGCATGGATCTCGAAGGCTCGGCGAAGGCACTCGACCTCGTAGGCGTCCTTGGTGCGGCGCATCTCGTGGATCAGGGGAGCCGCGTTCTCGAACGACAGCCACGGGTACCGCTCCCGGATCCGGTTGACGAAGAGCTGACCCGACGTGAGGGGCGCATCGAATCGGGGCATCCAGCCGACGTTGACCCACGCCCGCTCGGTGCGCACGAGCGCCTCGCCGAGGATCTCCTGCAGGTCGGAGAGCGGCTTGACCACCTCGACGCCGGTCTCCTTCGAGATCTCGTCGTAGCCCGAGGCCTCGCCGTCGATCAGCGTCTCGCGCTTCGTCCGTTCACGGACGAAGAGCACCTCGTCGACCACGCGACCGCGGCCGAGCTCCGGTCCCTGGAGGGTTTCGAAGCGATCGACGCGGATGCCCCGGGGAGCGAGGACGAGGATCGAGTCCCGCGTGCGATCTCCGGTGAGGTACAGCAGGTTCTTGTCGTGGAGCAGCGGATCCGGCGCCTGCCCGGACGCTTCGATGAGGGCGACGCCGTCGCCCATCTGGTCCATGAGGCGCCGTCGGCGGCCGCGGTAGAGCTCCGGAAGGTCGGCATCCTGGAACATCGTGACGTCTCCTCTTCTCGTCGATCTCGTCTCCGGTGTCCCTCGATTGCTACACGCGCGCGAGCTGGTCCCGCAGGGTCTCGACCGCCACCGGCAGCTGTCGAGCCATGTCCTTCCAGCCGCACTCGATGGAGATGCCGCCGTCGAAGCCGATCTCGGCCAGTGCCCGGAAGTACGGGGTGAAGTCGTCCCCGTCGACGCCGGGGCTCGTGCGCTTGGCCTTCTCGGCGATGTGCACGTGGGCGATGAGCTCGCCCGCGTCGCGGATGGCCTTCGGTCCCTCGTCCTCGCGCAGCATGTGGAAGATGTCGGCGACGAGGCGAACACGGGGGTGCTGTACGGCGGAGGCGAGGCGCGTGCCTTGCTTCACGGTGTTGACGAAGTCCGTCTCGCCCCGGTTGAGGGGTTCGAGGCAGATCGTCACCCCGTGCTTCTCGGCGAGAGGGGCCATCTTCGCCAGCAGCGCGACGAGCTGGAGCTCCGCCTGGTGGTGGTCGAAGCCGTCGGGAGGCGTGCGCGCCCCGGACGAGCCGAAGACGACGTACTCGAGCCCGACCTGCTCGGCCCGGGCGAACGCGATCTTGCTGTATGCGAGCACCGCGTCGTGGTCGGCCGCGGGCCCCGTGCATTTCAGAGAGCCGGGAAGGAACCCGTTTCCCGCGCGGACGGGAATGTCGAGCTTGGTGGCGAGCTTGCGATTCTCGGCGAACTCGGCTTCCGGCCGGTCGGGCTTCAGGAACCTGCGGACGCCGACCTCCACGTAGTCCAGGCCGGCGCTCCGGAGCAGCGGTACGTTGCCCGCGCCGGTGCACACGCCGAGCGGGGGCGCGAAGCCCTCGCGGGGCGTGGCGAAGGAGGAGCGGGTCGAAGCCGCCGCGATCCCGCCCATGGCGATCGTCGTGGCGGCCGCGCGGCCCAGGAAGTCGCGACGGGACGGAAGGGAAGGATGGGGGGTCGTCATGGGATGATCCGCCGAATCGGACGGGGACCCGGCCTCACGGCCGCGGTCCCGATACACAGGGTCGAGTGGGACGTGGATGGTAGCAGAGCACTCGCTCCGGCCGCGAGATGTCCTTACCATGGCCGACTCGTTTTCCGCTCGACACAAAGGAGGCATCGATGGCGGCACGGAGAAAGAAGTCGGCTCGGAAGAAGATGTGGAAGAAGGTCGTGGCGGATCGGCCCCGAGGGCTGGATCGGGCCGCGGAGACGGCGGTTCGGGACGTCCTGAAGGTGAAGAAGGGCGAGAGGGTGCTGATCGTCACCAACCCCGAGCCGGACGTCTTCGGCATCTCGGCCGCGCTGTACGACGCCGCCTCCGCCTGCGACGCGGACGTGAACATCGTGGTGCAGGACCGCCGCACGCAGCTGGATCTCGCATCGGACGCCGTGATCCACGCTCTGCGCTCCGAGCCGGACGTCGCGCTCTCTCTCAGCGCGGCCAAGCTCGGCAAGGATCGCTTCGGCCTCGAGAAGGCGTATCGCTTCAAGGGGGTGAAGGGCTCCTGGCCCCACATCTTCAACGCCCTCCTCGGCGCAAAGAAGCTCCGCTCCTTTTGGTCTCCTTCGATCACCCTGGACACCTTCACCCGTACCGTCGCGGTCGACTACGCCCGGATGCGGAAGGACGCGGCGAAGCTGAAGCGGGCGCTGGATGCCGCCGATCGCGTGCACGTCACGTCCCCGGGGGGGACGGACCTCGAGATCTCCGTCGCGGGTCGCAAGGCGCGCGCCGACGACGGCGCCTTCCACAAACCCGGCACGGGAGGGAACCTGCCCGCGGGCGAGACGTACATCTCCCCGGCCAACTACACCGCGCAGGGCGTGATCGTCTTCGACGGCTCGGTCGCGGTGGCCGACGGCGGCGGCGCATTCGTTCCGCGGCGCCCGGTGCGGGTCGAGATCGAGGACGGCCGCGCGATCCGGCTCACGGGCGGCGCCGGTGCGCGGAGACTGGAGAAGTCGCTCGTCCTCGGCGAGAAGGCCGCCCTCGACTGCAAGGGGAAACCCGGCTGGTCCGCGTCGCGCGTCGAGTCCTACCGCTTCCACGCCCGCCACCTGGGCGAGCTGGGGATCGGCCTGAATCCGAAGGCCCGGGTGACCGGCAACATGCTCGAGGACGAGAAGATCCTCGGCACCTGTCACTTCGCCATCGGCTCGAACTACGACGACGACGCCGAGGCCTTCATCCACCTCGACTGCCTGGTCTCAAAGCCGACGATCACCGTGGCCAAGGGGAAGAAGGGCAAGCCCCGGGCGATCATGCGCGGGGGCACGCTCGCGTAGAGCGGGGGCCGTCGCCGCGGGGCGTATCCGCGCGAGGAGGCGTTCCTTAGCGGCGCTACCCATCCTTGACACGGCGTCGTGCGCGGGCCTGCCCACGAGATCGCCGGGAGACATCGCAGGCCCGCGGTCGCCGGAAGAAACCCGAGGATGCGCCACGTAGTGATGGCCAACGCGAGATGCACTCCCTAACCTACGCGCTTCTTTTCGGGGAATCGCCCCTCTCCCGCACACCTAGGAACGAGATGAACATCGCACAGAACACCATCGTGGCCATCGACTACGTCCTCACCAACGACGACGGGGAGGAGCTCGATTCCTCGAAGGGCAAGCAGCCGCTGGTCCACTTCCACGGCGTGGGGCACCTGGTCCCCGGGCTCGAGGCGGAGCTCGAGGGGAAGGCCGAGGGCGACAGCTTCAAGGCCACCGTCGTCCCGGCCGCGGGCTACGGCGAGCGCAACGAGGAGATGGTGCAGGACGTCCCGCGCGACCGGTTCCCCGAGGGGATGGAGCTCGAGGTCGGGATGACCCTCCAGGCCCAGAGCCCGGCCGGCGTGCAGATGGTCACGGTCCTGGGCATCGAGGACGACCACGTGCGGCTCGACGGGAACCACCCCCTCGCGGGGGTTACCCTTCACTTCGACGTGACCGTGCGCGAAGTGCGCGCGGCCACTCCCGAGGAGATCGCGCAGGCCCACGGCGGCTCGTGCGGCGCGGGCTCCTGCGAATGCGATCACTGACGGCGCGGTAGCCGCGCGCCGAGAATCGCGGCGGGCCTCCGTTCCGCGGGGAGCGTCAGCGCTTCTCCGGGATGGTGACCGGCCCTTCGATGATCCGCCGGGGGAGGGGTTGCTCGTCTTCCCCGAGCATGTTGAGCTCCTCCCCTTCCTGCCGCGGCGTCCAGCGGTGGCAGCCGATGCAGTTGCCCAGGCTGAACGGATCGGCCGGGTCCTTCTCCTCCAGGCGGTGGCAGGTCATGCACTTGCCGTGCATCGCGGTCACGAAGCCGGGGGCGAGGTGGTTGAAGCCCGTCTCGCGGTACTCGACCAGACCCTCCATCGTCTCCTCGTGGCACGTCATGCACGCCTGGAAGCTCTGGTGGCGCTCGCCGAGGTCGAACGCCTCGAACGCGGCGCGCTGAGCCTCGTCCTCGAAGCGCTCCGCGTGGTTCTCCATGCGGAACATCGGCATCGGGAGCTCCATGTCCCGGTGGCACGCGCGGCAGACCGTCTGGTGGTCGTTGGGCAGCGAGAGGTGGTGGCACTTGGTGCAGGTCTCCTCCTGCTCGACCCCGTACTTCTCCACGAACGCGTTCTGGTGCTGCTCGTGGGGGAAGAGCACGAAGTCCCCGTTCCCGTTGGCGTCGATACGCAGCGTGGTGCGCAACTCGTCGGAGCCCAGGATCGCGGGACGGACGTCCGCACGCACGGGCTCGAAGGCGCTCGTGCCCTGGCCGCGTAGCCCGAACCAGGTCACGGGAACGACGACCACCGCGGTCATCGCCACGCGCCGGGCGCCCGGGCCGAGGAAGAGCTCGCGCGCCTCTCTCCAGGTCCACGTCGGGACGGGTTCGTGCCCCTCCGGATCCTCGGGATTCCCCTCGGCCGCGCAGAATCCCGCGCCCTTGAGCACCGGGAAGCGCTCGATCAGGAACAGGAACATCAACCCGGCGACGGAGAGGATGCCGAAGCTGAGGACCAGCTCGCCGAGGTTGGGGAAGTAGATCGCGTCCGACGTGCGGAAGTACCCGATGATGCCGGTGTCGAGGCGGTGCAGCACCAGCCCGAGGAACGCCGAGCTCGATCCGACGAAGAGGAAGCCGTGGTTTCGTCGCAGGGCGGGGAGGGCGAAGATCACGATCGGGACGATCGCCTGCAGGGTGATCTCGACCCAGAAGAGCTGGCTCTCCCAGGTGAGCTCCGGTCCGAAGACGTAGCCCCACTTGTCGTGGACGGTGAAGTCGACGACCTTGATCGCCAGGTAGCCTCCGAGCAGTACCGCCGCGATCACCGCCAGCTTCGAGACCAGTCGGGCGCTGAAGTCCGCCTTGTAGAAGTAGTTGACGGCCCCCAGCAGCAGCACCAGCACCGCAACGCCGGCGCCCATCGCGGAGATGAAGAACTCCGGTGGGATCCACATGCTGTGCCAGAGGGGGTGGAGCCGCGTCGGCGAGGCGAGGAAGAGCGATCCCAGCGAGCTGTGGTGCATCGTCGACAGGGTCACGCCCAGCACGACGAACGGCAGCATCACCTCGTGCAGGAAATGCGTCACCTTGGGGAAGGGGAAGCGCGAGGTGAGGATCGGCAGCAGCTCGAGCGCGGTCACTCCCCAGTAGAGGGAGACGCACCAGAAGACCTCGAAGAGGAACGAGTGCGGGTTCCACATGAAGAAGGGGTGCCAGCCCCGGTGCGGAAGCCCGATGTCGAAGATCAGCGAGGCCAGCGACGAGCCGTAGCCGAGGAATCCGACCAGGACCGACAGCCGCGCGACCGCGTAGTACTTCTTCAGGCGCAGGATGTAGATGATCGCCGCGATCACGAACCCGCTGGTGGCCAGCGCCGCGCCGGCGACCATGTTGAAGATCTTCCACCACCCCCAGGGGAGGCTGTCCAGCATGTTGGTCGACGCCCCCAGCCCGAACGCGAAGCGGGCGACGCCGGCCACCGCCGCGGCGATGGCCAGGATCCACATGACGTCCTTGAGGCGCCGTAGCACGAGCGCGGCACTCATTCCTGGGCTCCTCGATCACGGTCCGCCTCGCGCGCCGCCTTCTCCGCGGCCGCCTCGGCCATCAGTCGCGAGCGGCGTCGCAGGAACGCCAGCCCCCCGAGACCCGCCAGCCCGCCGAGGAACTGGAAGGGGGTCACCATCACCCAGCCGTGCACCAGGTGGGGGATCGACTCGGTGGCGAGGCTCGGGACCGCCCGCGCGTCGAACTCCTCCTTCGTGGGGATCTGCAGGACGTCGCCGAGGGGAACGTCGGAGATGTAGATCACCGAGGTCCCGCCGAACTCGTGCTCGCCCCAGACGTGGTCGACGTACAGGTCGGGATTCTCCGCGATCCTCCGCTTCGCCTCGGTGATCAGCTCGTCGCGGGGGCCGAAGACGGTCGCGCCGGTGGGGCAGGAGGACGTGCAGGCGGGGCCGCCTCCGTCGATCCGGCACGTCTCGTCCATCTTGCACTTCGTGATGTAGGGGAGCTGCTTCTCGTACTCGTAGCGCGGAATCGTGAACGGGCAGCCGAGCATGCAGTAGCGGCAACCGATGCACTTGTCGGCGTCGTAGACCACCGGGCCGTCCGGATGCTTGACCAGCGCGCCGACGAGACACGCCGAGGCGCAGCCGGGATCCTCGCAGTGCATGCACTGGCGACGAACGAAGCGGGAGGTCGCGACCTCCCGGCCGGGGATCTCCACGATCGAGGTGTAGCGCGTTCCCGACAGCCCGTCCTCCGCCTTGAAGCTCGCGGGAAAGTCGAGCGGAAGCCGGTTCTGTTCCACGCAGCTCTGGACGCAGCGTTCGCAGCCGATGCACTTGGTGGTGTCGGTCAG
>CAYRXS010000026.1:0-41422 GCA_964428225.1 uncultured Planctomycetaceae bacterium | reverse complement strand
GGCCGGCCGGGGGGGGGGGTAATGGTTCTCGGGCCCGGGGCCCCCCCCCGGGCCCCCCCCCCCCCCCCTCGACAGCGTGTCCCCTTTGGAGCCCACCCGTGGGCTCGTGCCTGTCCGTCGCCATGAGGTCACAAACAACCATCGACGAACCGTCGTTGGCGGAGGTCCATCCCCCCGCCCCCCGCGCGGAGGACCGTCGAGATCAGCTCGCCGTCCTCCAGGCGCTCGTGGAAGCGCCCGAACCCGTGCTCGAACCGGCCCTGGATCCCGGCGTGCCGAGGGGTCACTCCTTCGGGACGATCGAGGAGCGGCTCTCGATCCCCCCGGGTCGAGGCCTCGAGCTGCTGGAGGAGCTGGAGGAGCTCGGGCTCGCCCGGCGCGAGCTCTTCAACACCATCCACCTCTGCCCGCGCTGCGAGCGCGGCCAGATCAACTTCCGCAAGACCTGTCCCGCCTGCGGATCGATCGACCTCGATCTCGAGGGCCGGATCCGCCACCTCCCCTGCGGTCACGTCGGGCTCGAGTCGGAGCTCACCCGGGGATTGGAGCTGGTGTGTCCGAAGTGTCGGCGGGATTCGAGCCGGCAGGACGAGGACTTCGAGCGGCTCCGCGACACCTGGGTGTGCCGCGACTCGGGGCACCGGTTCGACGAGCCGGCGGTCGAGGGCGAGTGCCTGTGCTGCGGGCACCTCTTCGACGGAGCGAAGGTCGAGCCGACGCGGGTCCACCGCTTCCGGCCGACCCCCCTGAGCACGCACGCCGTCGAGGTCCGGCGGCTCACGGGCCTCGGCGTCCACGACGTCCTCTGCGACCCGGACTGCGGTCTGGCCACGCGCGACCTCCTGACCCTCGCGATCCGCCACGAGATCCGGCGGCGGCGGAGGTCCGGCGGGTCCTTCTCGACCGCGACCCTGACGTTCCGTCTGGGCGGTCGCGGCTACCGGATCTTCCGCGAGTGGCCGAGCTATTCGACGCGCGAGCTGGGCAAGCTCCTCGTCGCCTCGGTGCGCTCGCGGGACCTGGTCGCCCGGCTGGATCGATCGCGGGTGGGCTTCCTCCTCCTCGACGCCACCGAGACGGAGTCTCGCGCCGTCGGGGAGCGCATCCTCGCGGAGCTCGATCGCCATCCCCCCTCCACCCCGGCCGGCCAACCGCTCGTCCCCGAGTGGCGCGTGACGTCGTGGGCGGAGAGCGCGGAGCCGGAGCGGATCATGGCCTGGCTCGGCTCGGGGTTCGCGGACGGGTGACCCGGGGGATCCTCGGCCTCCCGCTCACTTCGGCGCGACGAAGCAGTAGAGCGAGCTCGCCGTTCGGACGAAGAGGGTGCCGTCGCGGCCGATGGCGGGCGTGGCGTTGAGCTCCTCGTCGAGGTCGTTGACCGCCAACACCTCGCCGTTCTCGCCCGCCGCGAGCACGGCGACCTTTCCCGCGTTGCTGGCGAAGAAGATCTTGCCGTCGCCGGCCACGGGCGAGGGAAAGTACGGTCCGTCCCCGTCCGGGATCCGCCGGCGCTGGAGGATCTCGCCGGTCACCGGATCCACGGTCGAGACGATCCCCCCGTCCTTCACGACGTACATCACGCCCTCGTAGAACAGGGGCGTCGCGATGGCGGGGAGGTTCTTCTGCTGTCGCCACATCTCCTCGACCGGCTCGCCGTCCTCGAGACCCCCGAGGTCGAAGGCCACCAGCCCGTGGTTCTCGTCCAGCATGTCCGCGGCCGCGGTGCTCCATTCCTTCTCGTCGATGAAGCCGTCCTTGTTCGCGTCGAGCCAGCCGAAGTGCTCGGCGAGATCCTTCCCCCCCTCGTCCTTGTTCAGCTTGCCGTCCTTGTCCTTGTCGGCCATCCCGATCATGAGGGCGAACGGCGGCAGGGCCATCTCGGCCTCGTAGGGGGTGCAGACGAACAGGAGCTGGTCGTAGACGATCGGGCTGGTGATCGGAGAGGTGCCCAGGTTCCCCAGTCGCCACTTCTCCTCGCCGGTTCCGACCGCGTAACTGCGGATGCACTTGAAGCCGAAGACGATCACCTGCTCGGGCTTCGCGGCGGACGGGTAGAGCACGGGCGTCGTCCAGCTCTCCCTCACTTCGGAGCGGTCCACGCGCCAGCGTTCCTTGCCGTCGTCTTTCCCGACCGCGAGCAGGTAGGAGTCGCTCTGCGCGTCGCACGGCATGAGGAGCACGTCGCCGGCCAGGACGGGAGAGCCCGCCTGACCGTAGAAGCTGTTGAAGGGCTTCACGGGGTGGACCCAGCGCTGCTCGCCCTTCGCGTCGAAGGAGATCAGCCCGAGCTCCTGGAAGAACGCGTACACGTTCTCGCCGTCCGTGACCGGGGTGGGCGCCGAGGCATCCGTCCCGTGATACCTCTCGACCTCGCGCGCGCGCTCGATGCGTCGCTCCCAGCGGGCCTCTCCCGACGCCCGGTCCAGGCAGAGGACGAGCAGGTCGTCCTCGTTCGACGCGGTCAGATAGACGGCGTCCTTCGTCAGGATCGGCGAGGAGCGGCCGAAGCCCACCTCGGTCCTCCACCGGACGTTCTCCTCGGGCCCGAAGCTCGTGGGCAGCGCCGTCGTCTCCGCGATGCCGGAGCCGTTCGGACCGCGGAACCGCGACCACTCCTGGGCGTGGGCGGAGCGCGGGGCGAGGAGGAAAAGGGCGAGCGCGAGGCAGGCGACGGAGCGGGGGACCCGAGTCATGACATCCTCTCGAGGGCTGGCGGCCGGCGACGGGTGGCGAGCGGCCGGGGGAGGGGAGGCTCGCCGTCAGGCACGGACTACGCAGCCGGGGCCCCGCCGTTCCCGGAAACCCGATCCGCGAGAGCGGCGCGCTTCGGGCGAGGGCGGGTCCGCTGGCGGCTCCTCGTCCCGGATGATAGGGTGCGGTCCGGGAGGGTGTGAAGATGGTCCGCAGGCTACGGGACTCGCCGTTCGCCGGCATTCGCCGTGAGACCCGTCGGGGCCGGCTCCGGCGCATGGGCTACCTCTGCCACTTCGTGGTGGCCCTGCTCATCACGCTGACGTACGTCGGCTCGGCGGTTTCCACGGGGGATATCCTCCTCGACGTCGCCTTCCTGGCCCTGCTGTTCGTGGTGGGCTCGGTCGCCTTCCTGGGAGCGTTGGTGTGCTCGGCCCTCTCCTGGCGCGATCCTCCCCTCCTCGGCCTCGGCATCCTCCTGGTGATCAGCTCCAGCCTGACCATGACGATGGCGGGACGAGACCTGCCGCTGATCGGACACGTCGCCATCGGAACCCTGGACCTGGGCTACCTGGCGCTGGCGTTCTTCTTTCCGGTGCGACGGTTCCGGAGACGGAGGCGGTAGGGGCTCTACTCCAACACCGCGCCCTTCCCCCGGTAGTACTCGAGCAGGTCCTCGCGCTCGCGCTTCGCGAACCGACGCACGGTGCCGCCGGACCAGTCGTAGCCCGGCTGGCCCCGCTCCTCGTAGTAGCGGGCCATCGCCTCGTCGTAGGCCGCGATGGTGGCGAGCATCGTGTCGTCGTCGGGGTAGCGGTCCTCGAACAGCACCGCCTCCAGGGGCAGGCGCGGCCGGAGGGACGGGTCCTCGTCGGGGACGCCCGCCGCCAGCCCGAACAGCGGCAGGACGTCGCCGGGCAGCTCGAGTAGCTCGTCGATCGCGGGGAGCGAGAGGCGGAGCCCGCCGATGTAGCACGTCCCGAGCCCGAGCGACTCGAACGCCAGCACCAGGTTCTGGGCGAACAGCGAGGCGTCGATCACCGCGATGAGGAAGGTCTCGAGGTTCGGCTCGTAGGGGCGACCGGCGGCTCGCGCCATCAGGCGGTGACGGCGCTGGTCCGCGGAGATCACGAAGAAGGCCCCCGCTCGCTCCACCTGGGACTGCCCGCCGCAGAGCTCGGCGATGCGGGCACGCGTCCGGGGATCGGACACGCGCAAGAGCGAATAGGCCTGGACGTTGCTCGACGTGGCCGCCATCTGCGCGGCCGAGACGGCACGGTGGACGATCGCGTCGTCCAGCGCCTCCGCGCGGTATTTGCGGATCGTCCGGTGCGAGGACATCGTCTCGAGGACGGCGTTGCTCGGGGGATTCATGACGTTACACGGCGATGTTGGGGCCGATCTCGTACTGGTTCGCGACGAGGACCTCGACGTCCCCGCGACCGAGGTCCTCCAGGGCTTCGCGCGCGCTCGCCTCGGCGAGCTCGGGGGTGTTGTTCGTCTCGGAGAGGTGGGCGAGCACGAGCGTGTGCGTCTCGGCCCCGACGAGCCGGGGCAGAAGATCCGCCGCCTGGTCGTTGGAGAGGTGGCCTCCGTTCCCCGCGACCCGTCGCTTGAGAGACGCGGGATAGGGGCCGTTCTCGAGTCGCTCCCGGTCGTGGTTGAACTCGAGGACGAGCACGTGGGCGCCGGCGAGGGACTTCGCCGCATCCCGGTCGGGCCGCCCGATGTCGGTGAGGAAGACCGCGGTGCGGCCCTCGTGCTCCAGCCGGAAGGCGACGGTCGGCTCGGCGTCGTGGGGGATCTTCACCGCGCGCAGCCGCAGACCGTCGTCTCCCCGCTGACCCTCGATCGCGTGCGTGGTCCCGATCCGCAGCGTCGAGAACCGGGGCGCCCGGATCACCGACGCGTTCTTCATCAAGGCCTCGCAGCACGAGACCCGCGCGCCGCAGCGTTTCGCGAGACCTCCCGCGGAGCGCGCGTGATCCAGGTGCCCGTGGGTCAGCGCGATGTGGTCGAGCCGGCTCGTCGAGATCCGCGCGTCGTGGAGCCGGCGGTCGAGCTCGCGCAGGGTGAGCCCCGCGTCCACGAGCAGGTGCGTGTCGTTCGCGCGCACCAGCGCGGAGTTGCCCTTGCTGCCGCTGCCGAGGATCTGGACGTGCATCGTCGTCACAGACGGAAGCGCCGGGCGAGGAAGAGGGCGACGACGCCCGCTCCCAGCGAGAGGAAGAACCCGAGCCGGAGCGATCCCGGAGCATAGCGCAGGATCACGGTGCTGTCCCCGGCGGGAACCCGGACCGCGCGGCACGCGTGGTCCGCGCGGAGGAGCGGCACGTCCTCCCCGTTCACCTGCGCCTTCCAGCCGGGGTAGTACTGGTCGTGCATGACGAACCACCCGCCGCTCGAGCCCCACACCTCGTACTCGATGTGGTTCCCCGCGGGGCGGCGGACCGTCTCGACCCGCCCCGGCTTCCAGTCCGCGACCGCGTCGCGCAGGTCGGACGCGTGGGAGGAGTGCTCCGGCGCGAGGAGCGTGGCCTCGGCGAGCTCGTAGATGCGGGAGTGGAGGGTCTGGAGCACGGCCTCGTCCGATCCCGAGGGCACCGCCCGGGGAACCACGCGCCCCGCGGGCAGCGCTCCCGCGCGCCGGTAGACGAAGAAGCCGGGGCGGGAGAGCACGGGCTCGAGGCGCGGGTGCTCGATCCGGTGGCGAGACAGCACGACCGTGGCCCGCTGGAGGTCGAAGATCGGGTGGTCGACGTCCTCCACCCGCCTCAGCCCGTTGCTGAAGGTGCGGTAGGTCTTCGAGTAGATCGCGGGCTCGACCGCGGTCACGAGCTCGATCAGGGTGCGGGGCGTGAACACGATGTACGGCGTCAGGTCCGCGATCCCGTAGGCCTCGAGCAGGTTCGGTCGCGCGAGCTCGATCGCGTCCGCGGTTCCCGTCGGCGTCGAGTCGTAGCGCAGGACCCGTCCGTCGCCCGCCGCCTCCCGGATCGCCTCCATCGCCTCGGACTCGGGGAAGATCTCGCCCGCCTCGGGGGGGCGGGGGACGAGGTGCCCGGTCGTGGCGAGCACGCCCTCGATGGCCACCGCCGCGGCCAGCGGCAGCCAGACCGCGGGCTGACCGCGAGCTCCCGGCCGCCACCACAGGAGCGCGAGGAAGAGCACGGCCCCCCCCGCCAGGAACGCGGTCGGCGTTCCGAAGTCGTTCGCGAGCGCGCGCTCGCTCGCCGGAGCGATCGCCCCTGCGCACAGGACGAGGAGCCCCACCCCGAGCACCCACGCCGGGGCTCCGGCCGCGCCGCTGCGGCGGCTGTGATCGAAGAGGAAGGCGAGCCCGGCGGCGAGCAGGGCTCCGAGGCCGGCCGCGAAGCAGTGGGCGAAGGAGGTTTGGAGACGCTCGCCGGCGGCGAGGGCCGCGGCGGGAGGCACCCGGGCGTGGATATCCTCCAGAGTGAACGCGGAGCCGGGTGGCTCCACGTAGCGCTCGACCATCGTCTGCTCGAACTGATCCGCCCAGAGCTGCGCGTCGAAGCCGTGCCAGACGAAGAAGGCCCCCGCGGTGAACAGGAAGCTCGTGAGGAGCAGCACCTCGCCGGTGCCCCGGCGGCGGCGGAGCAGCGCCTCCACGCCGAGCGCCGCGAGCCACGGCCACAGGATCCAGGCCAGGGAGAGGATCCGCCCGGGATCCCCGAGGTTCAGCCCCGGCACTCCGTAGAGCAGGCGTACCCCGGGCCAGGCGAAGGCGAAGCCGAGCACCACGAGCAGGGCGAGCAGTGGGAAGGCGGCGCGACGTGGGCTGGTGAGGAGCGCGGCCAGGGCGAGCAGCACGACCACCGCGCCGGCGTAGGTGTTCCACTCGAGCTGGTTCGCGACCTCCGCCTTGCCTCCGTCCTCGGGCGGGGTCAGCCACCAGGCAACGGGGAGATGGCCGCGTAGCG
The DNA here is from genome assembly GCA_964428225.1 of uncultured Planctomycetaceae bacterium. GTDB lineage: Bacteria > Planctomycetota > UBA1135 > UBA1135 > JBFMCU01. The sequence goes on along the minus strand of CAYRXS010000026.1, from coordinate 34,787 downwards.
TGGACTCCGTCGGAGCCCCGACGAAGTCCGGAATCACCGCTCCGACGATCGTCTGGGAGGGCAGGGCGGAGCCCTCGACATACGCGGGGTCGACGTCCGCGTTGCGGGCCGACTGCCGACTCGCCTCGAACGAGGGGAGAAGCTGGACCGCTGCGACGAGGAGGGCGAGGGCGGCGAAGCTTGCGCTCAGCACGAGCCGCGGTCCCGCGACGGGACCGTGCTCGCCCTGGTCCTTCCGCATCCCGTCCGCGCCGAGGACCGCGCGCCAGAGGGGGGTCAGTCGGAACACGGCCCAGGCCGCGATCAGGCCCAGGCCAAAGACGGCGATGGGGACGAAGCCGGCGAGCAGCGAGAGGGCGACGGCCACGGTCAGGACGGGCGCGCTCCCCCGCCGCCGCTGGGCGATCCCCTCCACCGCCCAGAGGGCCCACGGGATCCACAGCGCCGCGTCCACCTTCATGGGGTAGAAGAGGTTCGCGACGCCCCAGCCGCCGAGCTGCAGCGCGAGGGCGCCCACCGCGCAGGCGCCGACGGGAAGCCCCAGCCGTCGGAGGAAGAGCCACATGCCCGCCCCCGCGAGCACCAGCGCGAGGAGCGCCAGCACCCCGGCGGCGTGCTCGGGCGGCAGGAGGAAGGCGAGCCAGTTCGGGGGGTACGCTGCGGCCGCGATCGTGCCCCCGAACAGCGGCGCCCCCATCCCCTGCAGGGGTTGCCACGTCGGCAGGTGGCCGCGGGCGAGCTCCGTGGCCATGGCGCGCTGGTCCGTCAGGACGGGGAAGATCCGGTCGCTCTGCGCGTAGTTCGCGCCCCGGAACGCCGCCTCCGCGGCCACCCCGTCCTCGCCGCGCAGGGGCTCGTGGCCCCGCGGCAGGTACGGCAGGAATCGCTCGCCCGCGAAGATGGTCGGGCCGATGAGCAGGGCGGGGACGACGAGCAGGAAGAGCAGCCCGCGCAGCCTCTTCCTGATGGGTCCCTCGCCGGGCGAGCTCGATCGCGGGTCATCCGGGAGCATCGGAGAATCCTAGCTCGGTATTCGCGCGCCCTTGCGAGAGTTCTCAGATCCGGTAGGGCGCCCGCTGCGGGCGATCGAGGATGCTGTGGATGAAGGGATCCGCCGCGGTCTCCGTGACCGGATCCCACATGATCGGCTGCCGCGTCCGTACCGCGAGCTGCGCGAGGTGGCTGATCGTGTCGCTGCGAATCGCGGATTCGACCGGGTTGACGGTGGGCTTGCGGCTCTTGATGCAGTCGAGGAAGTTGCGGTCCTGGGCGGGGCTGGCGTAGAGCGGCGTGTCGCCCGGGCCGAGCTGGACCTTCGCGAGCTCCGGCGTGCCGTACTCGATGCCGCCGCGGTCGACGCTGATCCAGCCCTCGGAGCCGAAGAACGTCGTACCGTGCTCCGACCGCCGGGTGCGGTACTTCTTGACGATGGGCTCGGCCAGCCGCATGGACATGAAGTGGATGTCCACTCCGTTTGCGTATGTGCAGTGCACGTCCCACTCCTCGACCGTGCTCAGGAGGCCCTTCTCGGGCAGCTTGCCGGTCCCCACGTAGAGGGCCGGACCGCTCTCGTCCATGTCGAGACCCCACTGGGCGATGTCCAGAGGGTGGGCGCCCCAGCCCGCGATGAAGCCGATCGAGGTGTCGTAGACGTGGAACGAGCCCTCGCGGCGGACGCGGTCGGCGTTGTACGGGCGCATCGGCGCCGGTCCGGTCCACAGGTCGTAGTTCAGCTCCTTCGGCACGGGCTCGACCTCGGTCGAACCGTAGCGCTCGACGGAGAAGTCGTTCCAGTCCGCCGAGGTGTCGGGGCACCAGACGTCCACCCTCTTCACCTCGCCGACGTAGCCGTTGCGGACGAGCTCGCACGCGCGGCGGAACGCGCCCATCGAGCGTTGCTGCGTGCCGTACTGGAACACGGCTCCGTGGTCGTTGACCACCTTGCGGAGCTCCCACGCCCAGCCGAGGCTCGGGGTGAGCGGTTTCTCGACGTACACGTCCTTGCCGGCGCGGATGGCCGCGATGGCCAGGTGCACGTGCCAGTGATCGCACGAGGTGACCAGGCACGCGTCGATGTCCTCGCGGGCGAGCACGTCCTCGTAGTGCTCGTAGGCCATGCAGTCCTTGTTGCCGTAGTACTCGTCCACGGCGGCCTTCGTGTTCACGCGCTTCGAGAGGAACGGATCGCAGACGGCGACCGCCTGCGTGTCCTCGTAGTTGCGCATGAATCCGCTGAGCACGCCGTTGCCCCGCGAGCCCACGCCGAGGCTGGCGATCGCGATCCGGTTCGAGGGCGCTCGAGCTCCGAACACGCTGCTCGGGACGATGGTGGGGAGGGCGACGGCGCCCGTGGCGGCGGCGGTGGACTTGAGGAAGTCTCTCCTGCTCTTCTTCATGGCACTCCTTTCCTTCGCTGGCCGGGGTGGTGCGTGAATCGTAGCGCTGGTGTCCCGATTCAGAAGCTGGCATGCACAGATCGTGTTCCTGGCGGTTCCTGGCAAGGCGCGCCGACGACGCGTATTCATAGGCAATACTCGGAGGAGGTGCAACGCTGCCGGGGATCGCCAGGGGCGCGAGCTGTGCGTGCGAGCTTCTGAGTCGGGACACTAATCGGCGATCTTCAGAACCGCGGCGCCGCGGATCCGGTCCGACTTGAGGTCGATGAGGGCGGAGTTCGCCTCCTCGAGGGGGAACAGGCGGGTGTGGGGGCGGATCGGGATCCTCGCCGCCTCGCGGAGCAGGCCCAGGCCGTCCTCGCGGGTGTTCGCGGTGACGCTGCGCAGGACGCGCTCTCCGAAGAGCTCGGTGTCGTAGTCGATCCGCGGGATGGGGGACATGTGGATCCCGGCGCAGGCGAGGGTGCCGCCGCGTCTCAGAGCGCGGAGGCCGGGGGGGACGAGCTCGCCGGCGGGGGCGAAGAGGATGGCGGCGTGCAGGCTCTCGGGCTCGAGGACCTCGGCCACGTGGCTCGCCCCCATCTCCATCGCGAGCTCGCGGTGCTCGCCGCCGCGCGAGGCCACGTGGACCTCGCAACCGCGCGCGCGGGCGAGCTGCATCACGATGTGGGCCGAGTTCCCGAAGCCGTACAGCCCCAGCCGCTCGCCCGGCCGGATTCCGGAGAGCGTCAGGGCGCGGTAGCCGATGATCCCCGCGCAGAGCAGGGGGGCCGCGCTCTCGTCGGGGAAGCCGTCGGGAATCGGGTAGGCCCAGCGCGCGGGGACGGTCGTGTACTCGGCGAAGCCTCCGTCGGCGTGGTAGCCGGTGAAGCGCGCGTCCTCGCAGAGGTTCTCGCGCTCCGAGGCGCAGAACGCGCAGGCGCCGCAGGTCCCGCGGAGCCAGGCCACGCCGACGCGGTCTCCGACCCGCGGCGCGTCGGGGGGCTCCACCTCGGCGCCGAGCCGCTCCACGACCCCCACCACCATGTGGCCGGGCGTGAGAGGGCGGCGGGTCTCGGGGAGATCGCCCTCGACGACGTGGAGGTCGGTCCGGCAGACCGAGCACACGCGCACCCGGACGAGCACCTCGTCGGGCGCGGGCTCCGGCACGGGCACGTCGTCGAGGACGAGCGGTTCGTCCTCCGCGAGCGCGGTGCGGTGCACTCGCATCGCCTTCATCGTGTGCCCCCGCGGTCCTCTACTTCGGAGAGGCCGAGATACGCGGCCCCGACGTGTCGCCCTCGCGCGACGCGACCGCTCCCTCGTCCTCGATGCCCAGGACCTCGTGGAGCGCCTGGGCGACGTTCTCGATCCAGACGAACTCGAGGTCGGCGCGGACGTCCTCCGGGATCTCCTCGAAGTCCTTCTTGTTGCGGGCCGGCAGCACCACCTTGGCGATCCCCGCGTGGCGGGCGGCGAGGACCTTCTCCTTGATGCCCCCGACGGGCAGCACCAGGCCGCGCAGGCTGATCTCCCCGGTCATGGCCACGTCGCTCGCCGCGGTGCGGCCGGTGACCAGCGACACGAGGGAGGTGTACATGGCCACTCCCGCGCTGGGACCGTCCTTGGGGATCGCGCCCGCGGGGACGTGGAGGTGGATGTCCTGCTCCTCGAAGAACTTCGGGGCGACGTCCAGCTCGTCGAGGTTCGACTTGACGAGGGTGATCGCGGCCTGCGCGCTCTCCTTCATCACGTCGCCGAGCTGGCCGGTCAGGACGAGGTGGCCCTTCCCGGGCATCGAGGAGGACTCGATGAACAGGATGTCACCTCCGACGGGGGTCCACGCGAGCCCGGTGGCGACGCCGGGCTGGCTGGTCCGGAGCGCCAGCTCGCTCTCGAAGCGGAGGGGACCGAGGATGGCGTGGAGGCCCGCGTCGGTCACCCGGACGCTCGTCTCCTCCTTGGCGGCGATCTTCGTGGCCACGTGTCGCATGACCGTGCCGATCTCGCGCTCGAGGTTGCGCACGCCCGCCTCGCGCGTGTAGTCGCGGATGATCGCGATCAGGGCGTCGTCGGTGAGCTCGACGTGCTCCGTCGTCAGGCCGTTCGCCTCGCGGCGTCGCTCGACGAGGTACTGCAGGGCGATCTGCAGCTTCTCCTCGCGCGTGTAGCCGGGCAGCTCGATCACCTCGCAGCGATCGCGCAGGGGACGCGGAATCGAGTCGAGCACGTTGGCGGTGCCGATGAACATCACCTTCGAGAGGTCGTAGGGGACGTTCAGGTAGTGGTCGACGAACGTGTCGTTCTGCTCGGGATCGAGCACCTCGAGCAGCGCCGACGACGGATCCCCGTGCAGGCTCTGGCCGAGCTTGTCCATCTCGTCGAGCATGAACACCGGGTTCGCGGAGCCCGCCTTGCGGATGTTCTGGATGATGCTGCCCGGCATGGCCCCGACGTAGGTGCGGCGGTGTCCGCGGATCTCGGACTCGTCGTGCACGCCGCCCAGGCTGATCCGCACGAACTTGCGGCCCATGGCGCGGGCGATCGAGCGGCCGAGCGACGTCTTGCCCACGCCGGGCGGACCGACGAAGCACAGGATCGGGCTCTTGCCCGTCGGGTTCAGCTTGCGCACCGCGAGGAACTCGACGATCCGCTTCTTGACCTTCTCGAGGCCGTAGTGGTCCTCGTCGAGGATCCTTCGCGCGCGGTTGATGTCCAGCTTGTCGCGCGTGGCCTTCTTCCACGGCAGCTCGATCAGGGTCTCGAGGTAGGCGCGCAGCATGCCGTACTCGGCGGCGGCCTCCGGCATCCGCTCGAGCCGGGTCAGGTCCCGGCGCGCCTCCTTCTTGACCGCGGCAGGCATCTTGGCCTTGTCGATCGCCTTGCCCAGGTCCTGGATCTCGACCGACTGTCCCTCTCCCAGCTCTTTCTGGATCTCGCGGAGCTGCTCGCGCAGGAAGTATTCCCGCTGCGCCTTCTGCATCTTGTCCTGGGTCTTCTGGCGCATCTCCTGGGACAGCGAGAGCACCTCCACCAGCCTCGCCAGCTTCGCGGAGACCTTGTCCATGCGCTCGCCGAGGTCGAAGGTCTCCAGGACCTCCTGCTTCTCCTCGAGGGGGATCTCGATGAACGTCGCGATGAGGTCGGTCAGGCTGGAGGGATTGGGAGCGTTCTCGATGGCCTGGCTGAGGTCCTCGGGCTTCTGGGGCAGGAGCGACACGGCCTGGTGGGCCTGGGCCTTCAGGTTGAGGAAGCGGGCCGCGATCTCCGTGTCCTCCTCGTCGAACTCCGGATCCTCGACCCGCGTCACGCGGGCGACCAGGAACGGCTCCGTCTTGACGTACTCCTCGATCCGGAAGCGCTCCTCGCCCTGGGCGATCACGTGGTGGCTGCCGTCCGGCGCGGTGATGTACCGCACGATGGCGGCGAGAGTCCCCACCTCGTACAGGTCCTCGGGGGCGGGATCCTCCTGCCCGGAGTCCCGCTGCAGGAGCACGCCGATGGGGCGATCCGCCTGCACCGCGGCCTGGACCGCGCGCACGGAACGCGCCCGTCCCACGATGATCGGCAGCACGACGTGCGGGAACAGCAGCATGCCCCGCGCGGCGAGGATGATCATCGCGTCCTCGGGGAGGTCGTCGCCGCTCTCCTCGACCGCCGCCTCGTCGCTCGCGTCCTCCGGGGCCTCGTCCGTCGGGGGTTCCTCGGGAGCTTCCACCGGCTTCTCCTCTTTCTTCTTACCGGCCATGATCGATCAGTCGAGTTTCTTCAGACTCATGAAGAGACAGCCGTCCACGAGCTCCTTCTTGGAGAGCTCGTAGCTGCCGGGGGGGAGCTCGACGTTCCGCTCGAAGCGTCCGTGCGGGATCTCGAGGCGGTGGATCGCGGCATCGCGGAACGCCTTGGAGAGCAGGCGTTCGCCGGAGACGTGGAGACGATTCCGATCGAGCTGCACGCGCACGCGGTCGGGCACCACGCCGGGCAGGGCCACCTGGATCCACAGCTCCTTGCGCGTTTCGAAGATGTCCATGGGAGGCTCCCAGCTCGGTCGCCGGGTGCCCGGGCGGCCGGGATGGAAGAAGCTCTTCTGCATGCCGTCCGCGCGCTCGATCATCGCCCGGGCGCGTTCCCACATCCACGTTTCGGGTAGCTTGTCACTCATGGCTCGAGCCGGTCAGGGTGGAATAGGGCCCCGATCATAGAATCCGGACGCGAAACAGGACAGGTTCCGCTACTGCCACTCGGCGATGAACACGTTCGTCTCGCCCTGCTTCGTGCCCCCGCGGTTCGAGGCAAAGGCCAGATAGCGCCCGTCCGGGCTGAACATCGGGAAGCTGTCGAACCCGGAATACGTCGTGATCCGCTCGAGATCCTCCGTGTCCACGGAGATCGAGTACAAGTCGAAGTTGCGACCTCCGGACTCGTGGTGGTTCGTCGAGAAGACGACCCGGGAGTCGTCGGGGTGGAAGAATGGCGCGAAGTTCGCGCCGCCGAGGTGCGTGAGCTGGCGGCGGTTCGTGCCGTCGACGTCGATCAGCATGATCTCCATCGAGTGGGGCCGGATGCGCCATTGGCCGAGCAGCTCCTGGTATTGCCGCACTTCCTCGGCCTCCTGGCCCGGGGTGAAGGCGGTCGTGCGGAAGACGAGCTGCTCGCCGTCGTGACTGAAGAAGGCCCCGCCGTCGTAGCCGAGCTCGTCGGTCACCTGGAACAGGCTCGCTCCGTCGAGATCGCAGGTCCACAGCTCGAGGTCGCCCGAGCGAGTCGACGTGAAGACGATGCGATCGCCGACGGGGGACACCGTCGCCTCCGCGTCGTACCCCCAGCCGGATGCGATGGGCGTCAGCGAATCGGTGTCGAGGTCACGCACCCAGACGTCGTACTCGGGATACAGCGCCCACACGTAGCCCTCGGAGTGATCGACGGGCGGAGGACCTTCCTCCATGTAGCCGTGGGTCGAAGCGAACACCACCCGACGGTCACCGGGGAGGAAGTAGGAGCACGTGGTCACTCCCTTGCCCGGGGAGACCTGCTCGAGGTTGAAGGCCTGATCCATCACGTAGATCCGGTCCCAGTTCACGCCCTCGTCCTCGTTGCGTCGCTGGAGCACGAGCCGATTCCCGTCGAAGCTCCAGTACGCCTCCGCGTTCTCTCCTCCTTCGGTGACCTGCCAGAGGTGCTTGAAGTGGACCTCGCCCGGCTCGATCAGGTCGTCGGCGTTCCCCGCTCCGGGGATCGGAGAGCGAGAGGCGGTCACGCAGCCGAGGGGGAGCAGGAGCAGGAGACAGAGGACGATGCGGGAGTTCTTCATGGTTCGTTCGTGGGGATTCGGGGGGCAGAACCCTAGCACCTCGCGCGCCGATTCAGGAGCACGCGGGCCCGTTCTCGTCGTTCCCGCCCTCCCCGGAGGAGTCGCGCCCGGGGAGGGGATCCGGTCGCCACCGCCCCGGCGGAGGCACGGGGTCGAACCCCCCCTTCGAGAAGGGCTGGCAGCGCAGGATGCGCCAGGCGGTGAGGAGAACGCCCTTGATCACCCCGTGGACCTGGATCGCCCGGATCCCGTAGGCGCTGCACGTGGGATGGAACCGGCAGGTTGGGGGTTTCAGAGGGGAGAGGAAGCGCCGGTAGAACCGGATCGGCAGGGCGGCGATGCTCCTCGCCCACCTCACGCCCCGGATCCCCGCTCCGCGGCTTCGGTCCTCTCCCGGTAGCGACGCAGCGCCTTGGCCGCCATCCGTACGAGCTCCCGCGAGGCTCCCTCCAGGGTCGGGGCCACCTCCGGCTCGGATCCGATGACGACGACGTCGAGGCCGGGAGGCAGCTCGGCGAGGGAGGTACGGAAGGCCTCGCGGAAGACCCGCCTCACCCGGTTGCGCTTCACCGCCTTCCGCCAGCAGCGTTTGCCCACGGAGAGGCCCAGGCGGGTGTGGGCGGTCCCGTTCGGCAGGACGACCACGGTCATCAGGCCGCCCCGGGCGCGGCTTCCCTCGCGGTAGACGCGCGCGAAGTCCCCCGACCGCGAGATGCGATGGACCCGGGGGAAGCGCAGGCTGGTCTTCGCGTCGTTCATCCTTCAACCCCGGGAGCAGGGGGGCATCGTAACAGATGGGGGGCGAGCGTCCGACCGCCCGATCCGGGGCTCAATCGACGGCGGTGCCCTCTCCCCGGCGCAGGGTGTGGAGGGTGTCCGCGGCGCGGGCGCCGAAGCGCTCGCGCGCTCCGTCCACCCACTGGACCTCGATCTCGTCCACCTGCGTCGCCGCGCCGAGGCCGAGATGAACGCGCAGGTCGTTCGCGGCCATGATGCTGTAGGCCGACTTCACGGACCGACGCAGTCGGCGCTCCCCGAGGGACACGCGGAGGATGGCCCCGATCGCATCCCGCCCTGAGGTCTCCAGCACGCGGAGCATGATCCAGTGGCCCCGGTCCTTCACGACGTTGAGGAGCAGGTGGGCCTTCTCGTCGCGGTTCATGATGAGCACGTCCACCGCCCCGTCTCCGTTCACGTCGCCGAATGCGGCGGCCCGGCTCGAGGCGATCAGCTTCTCCCTCGTGCCGCCCCGCGGCGCGGTCTCCTCGAACTTGCCGGGCTCCAGGCCCCGGTACACCAGGTTCGGCTCGGCGTAGGGATCGTCGGAGTGCATGGTGGAGAGCCGGTTGACCCGACCGTTCGCCTGGAACAGGTCCAGGAGGCTGTCCTGGTCGAAGTCGTGCATCGCCATGCCGAACCGCGTGAAGGCCTTGCTCGTTCGGCCAAGCCCGACCTTGATCGTGCGGTCCGTGAAGAAGCTCCCGTCGTTGCGGAAGAAGGAATCCGCCTCCTCGAACAGGTTGCAGATGAGGACGTCGATGTCCCCGTCCTCGTCGGCGTCCTCGATGACCACCCCCATGCCCGCCTTGAGAGCCCCGACCCGATCGCGCGCGCACCCCTGCATCTGCGCCTTGTTGGTGAACGTCCCGTCGCCGTTGTTGTGCCACAGGAAGTTCTCCATGTCGTCGTTGGCCACGAAGATGTCCGTCCAGCCGTCGTCGTCGAAGTCCGCGCACCCCACCCCGAGCCCGGTGCCGAAGGTGGCGGTGATGCCCGCCGAGACGGAGACGTTCTCGAACGTCCCGTCCCCCCGGTTGCGGTACAGCGAGTCGGTGGTCGGGGCCTGGTAGTTCGAGGGGCTGCAGTAGTCGTGGGCGCCCATCGAGTTGTAGCAGGTGATCTCGCGCGCCTTCGTCCAGCCGGTGTAGTTGCAGACGTAGAGGTCGAGGAAGCCGTCGCGGTCGTAGTCGACAAACGCCGCGCTCGAGCTCCAGCCCTCGTAGACGACGCCCGCCGCCACGGTGACGTCCTCGAAGCGACAATCCCCCAGGTTGTGCAGCAGCGTGTTCCGGTCCACGTTCGTGACGAACAGGTCGACCAGGCCGTCGTTGTCGTAGTCCCCGGTGGTGCATCCCGAGCCGTAGCCGCGGTCGTCGGCGCCGCTTCCCTCGGTCACGTCCTCGAACGTTCCGTCTCCCCGGTTGCGGTAGAGCCGGTTGGCGGGCCGGTCGCTCGCGTCCACGAGCGATCCCCCCTGCAGGACGTAGGCGTCCAGGTCGCCGTCACCGTCGGCGTCGAAGAGCCCGCATCCCCCGCAGATGATCTCGGGGTGGTAGAAGACCTCCTGGTGGCCGGACGTGTGGAGGATGTCGATGCCGCAGTCCAGCACCGCCTCGAACCACGGCTCCGCCCCGCTCGCGTTCGACGAATCCTCCGTCGCTGCGCCGCCGCAGCCGGCGAGCAACGCCGTCCCCGACCAGAGTGTGGCGCGCAGCCATCTCGAGGCGAGAACGCGGCGCCGCCTCATGAATCCTCTCGATCCTCCGTCGCGTCCCCGGTGTCCTCCGTCGCGTCGCCCGTCTCCTCCGGGGCGGCATCCTCGCCCTTCTCGAGGAGCTCCATCCGCTGCCGGGCCGCCGGCAGGGTCTCGCGGACGACGAACGGGGGCAGGGTGGTGGGGTCGAGGGCCTCGAGCTCCTCGATCTGCGCCAGGGCCTCGTCGAAGCGCTTCAGCTCGACCAGGCACGCCGCGCGGAACGCCTTGGCCACCGGGTGCTCGGGGACGTCCACGAGCACCTCGTCGAACTGCGCCAGGGCCTCCTCGAAGCGCCACAGCATGACGAGGATCCGTCCCTGGAGCATGTAGACCATCGCGTCGGTCTTGCCCAGCTCGATCGCCTTCGCCGCGGATTCGAGGGCCTTGTCGAGCTGGCCCGCGTCGGTCAGGGCCCGGGCGAGAGAGAAGTGCCCATCGGAAGCGGCGGGCGCGAGCTCGGTCGCCCTCGTCAGCGCGGCGACCGCCTTGGGCAGGTCACGCTTGTAGTGGAGGACGACGCCGATGTTGAGCTCGAGCCGGTAGTTCTCCGGAAGCTGGGCCTTCGCGCCGAGCAGCATCTGGAGAGCCTGGTCGTACTGCCCCATCTGCACCATGGCGTCGGTGGCGCGACCCAGGAGTCCGAGGTCCGTGGGATTCTCCTGGAGCGCGGGCCCGAGAATCCCCATGGCCGCCTGCGGATTGCCCGTCCTCAGGTGGTTCTCCGCCTCGGCCATGATCTCCTTCGTGCCGCGGACGTGCTTCCTGGCGATTTCCTCGAGCCACTGATCCTGCATGTAGATCCGCGAACCCTGGCCCTTCGTCGCCTCGACCTCGACCGCCTTCTCCTCCTCGCCCGTACGCCGGAGCGCGCGCGCGAGCAGCGTCGCGACCATCACGTCCGTGGGGGCCTCGTCGTAGAGAGCCTGCAGGGAGGCTACGGCCTCGGCGACGTTGTCGTTCTCGAGGGCGACCTCCGCGAGCCCGAAGCGACTCGAGGCATCGCCCTGCCTGAGCTCCAGGGCGTGCCGGAACGCGCTCTCCGCCTCGTCCACGTTGCCGAGCTCGAGGTGGAGTCGCCCCCGGCGCCAGTGGAGCGGCGGGTGGTAGTCCTCGCGCGCCATCACCTCGTCGAAGGCCGCGAGGGATCCTTCCGTGTCCCCGCTCACCTGGCGCAGCCGGGCGAGGTGGTACCAGGCGCGGCTGTTCTCCGGATCCAGCACCACGATCTGGTCGTAGGTCTCTCCGGCGAGCTCGCGGGCGCCGTTCGCCTCGTAGGTGGCGGCCAGGTCCATCCGGTGGTCGATGCGATCCGGAGCGTCCTCGACCTTCGCGTAGGCGGCCTCGATCGCCTCGGCCACGGCCGGGTCGACGGTCGCGGTCTGGTCGAGCTTGGGGGGGAGGTCGGCGTCCGAGCCTCCCCCGCATCCGGTGGCGATCAGGAGGAGGAGGGTACCGAGACAAACGGTCTTTCCGGTTCGTTCAGACATGAGTTCGATGATATCGGAGGCGGGGGTGGGGCGACACGCACAAAAACCCCCCCGGGGGCCGGGCGCTGCATGACGAAGCCCTGTTTCGGCCTTATGGTGAGGGAAGCTTGACTACGAAGGAGTACGGCAATCTGTTTGACGGTCGGCGCCGGCCGTCCCTGGGCGCGGGGCGCTTCGAGGTGCGCGCCGCGCTCGATCCGGGGGTCCTTCTGGGCTCCTGGCCCCGCTCCGATCACCGCGACGCGGAGCCCGTCCTGGGGGGCTGTCTCGCCTCCTCCGCCCGGTGGCACGGCGAGCCCCTGGAGCGGCGGCTCTCCATCCTCGAGGAAGCGGCGGCCCGGCTCGAGGAGGAGGATGACGCGCAGCTCTGCGCGGCGCTCGGGCTGGATCCCTCGGAGCTCGACCGGCGACAGGGCGGCTTCGAGGAGGGCATCGGAGCGGCCGCGGAGCACGCTGCCCGTGGCGTCGCTCCCGGCGTCGCCCTCGTCGCGCCGCACTGGACCCGGCTCCTCGGCGGCACGTTCCTCGCCGCGGCGCGGGAGCTGGTTCGCGGGCGGAGCGTGATCCTGGCATCGGATCCCGGGCTCCCCTTCCTCGCCGATCTCGTCGGGGACGCCCTCCTCGCCGCGGGCCTTCCCCCCGAGACGCTGGCGATCCTCCACGGAGCGCTGGAGAGAGCCCTCGAGACGATCGTCATGGGCGGAGCCACGTCCGTGCGGGCCTCGGGATCGAGGCGCCGGATGGCGGCCCTCCGCCGCTGGTGCTCGCAGGCCGGGACCGCCGAGCCGCGGTTGACCGCCCTGCGCAGCGAAGCCTGGGAGGTCCCCCCGGACCGACCGGTGGAGGACTCCGCGCGCGAGATCGTCGACCTCGCGTTCGGGCGCGCGTCCACCCTGTCCGGGCAGCGATCGGGGCAGGTGGGGCGGGTCTTCTGTCCCGAGCGGCTGCACTCCCGCTTCACCGGGGCGCTGCTGTCGACCCTGGACGCGAGCCGGGCCGCGGCCGAGCCCCTCCCGCTCGTCGACCGGGCGAGCGTGGTCCGGACGCGCCGCGCCTGGGCCAGCGGGCTGGACCAGGGGGCCACGATGATCTTCGGGGGGCGGCCCCCCGCGGCGGACGCCGCGACGCCCTCCTCCCGGCGCGTCCTCCCGACGGTGTTCACGAACGTCGAGGCCACGGTCCACGAGGCCTTTCCGCCGGATCCCATGCCCGTGCTCTCGCTCTTCCGGATCCGCGATCCGCGACGCCCGGGGCCGCGAGCGGCGGACTCCTGAGCGGGCGGATCCCCACCCGCGGGGGGGGTGGGAGGCGGCTCCCGGGGCGGGTATGATGGTCGGCCGGTTCTCCAGGGTCTCCCTCGCGGGATTCCCGTACTCCCACCCCCACGAGCTCGGAGACGCGAGGCGGCGCCGCGGCGCCGGTCGCGATCCCCGGGGCTCTCGGCCCGTCCGAGGCTGGTACGCCGCCGAGAGAGCGATCCGGGGGGGAGGGTGCGGGGAAGGACAGGTGGAATCCAGCCCGGCGATCGCGTGCTCTCGCGCGCCCCCGCCTGTATCCCAGACGATCTTGAAAAGGAGCGGAACGATGACCGACGCCAAACGAGTTCACGAAACCCTGCGACGCTATCAGCTCGTCGACGGTTTCGACATCGTCATGGACCTCGAGCGGTCCCACGGACCCTGGGTCCACGACGCCCTCACGGGAGTCGAGTATCTCGACGGATTCACCTTCTTCGCGTCGTGGCCGATCGGGTACGGCCACCCTCTCTTGACGGACCCCGCCTTCGAGGCCGAGCTGCTGCGCGTGGCGAAGACGAAGGTCGTCAACTCGGACCTGTACACGTCCGAGTACGCCGCCTTCGTCGACGCCTTCGGAGGTCGCGTCTCGCCCAAGGGATTCCCCCACCACTTCTGGGTCTCGGGAGGCGCGCTCGCGGTGGAGAACGCCCTGAAGACCGCCTTCGACTGGAAGGCGCGCAAGCTCGGTCGGACCACCTTCGACCAGGACGTCAACGACCTGGTCATCCTCCACTTCCGCCAGGCCTTCCACGGGCGGTCGGGCTACACGCTCAGCGTGACGAACACCCTGCCCGACAAGATCGGGCTGTTCCCCAAGTTCGACTGGCCGCGCGTTCACAATCCCGCCATCGAGTTCGGCCCCGACGGGGAGATCGTCAACGACGTCGAGGCCTCGGAGAAGAAGTCCTGCGCGGAGATCGAGGCGGCGTTCGCGAAGCACGAGAACCGCGTCGCGGCCATCCTCATCGAGCCCATCCAGGGCGAGGGGGGAGACAACCACTTCCGCCCCGAGTTCCTGAGCAAGCTCCGCACGTACGCGGACGAGAACGAAGCGCTCCTGATCTACGACGAGGTCCAGACCGGCTTCTTCGGGACCGGGAAGGCCTGGGCGTGGGAGCACCACGGAATCGCGCCGGACGTCGTCTCGTTCGGAAAGAAGACCCAGGTGTGCGGCATCTACGCCTCTCCGCGCATCGACGAGGTGGAGAACAACGTCTTTCGGATGTCGAGCCGGATCAACTCCACGTGGGGCGGAAACCTCGTGGACATGGTGCGTTGCCGTCGGTTCATCGAGATCATCGAGGAGGAGAACCTCGTCGAGAACGTCGTCGCCCGGGGCGAGCAGGCGGTCGCGGGGCTCCGGACCATCGCCAAGGCGAGCCCGGGGATCACGAACGTGCGGGGGCTCGGCTCTTTCGTGGCGTTCACGCTCGAGAGCGGCGAGGTTCGCAACCAGATGCTCGCGGCGATGCGCGAGAAGAAGCTCCTCGGCTTGCCCACGGGGCCGACGTCGATTCGCTTCCGGTTGCCTTTCATCCTCTCGGCCGAGAACGTGGACACGCTCCTCGAGCGCGTCGAGGCCTGCGCACCGCAGCCGGCTTGACGAGCAGGTCGCCGGATCCGGTCGCACGGGCTGCGTCAGGCACGGGGAGCTCTCCGTACCTGACGCAGCCCGTGCAGCTCGGCACGCGGAGGCTTCGGCATGGGTCGTCCTCAGGAGCGTCGGATACGAAGCTGGCCGCAGGCGGCGGCCTCGTCGGAGCCCCGGGAGTGGCGTACGGTGGCGACGAGGCCCCGCGTGCTCAGGATCTCGCGGAAGGCCTCGACGTCCCGGGCGTGCGGGGGGCGGAAGGCGCTTCCCGACACCGCGTTGAACGGGATCAGGTTCACCGTGGCGCGGCGGGCGTGCAGGCGTTCGGCCAGGCGCTCGGCGTGGGCCTTCGAGTCGTTCGTTCCCCCGAGGAGCACGTACTCGTAGGTGAGCTCGCGACCCGTGCGGGCGAACCACTCGTCGCCGGCCTCGAGGACGTCCTCCACGGCCACGTCGGCCATGGCGGGGACGAGACGACTCCGCTCGGAATCGAAGGGGCTGTGCAGGGAGATCGCGAGCTGGAACGGGGGCCGTCGCGACGCCAGGCGCTTCACCCGCTCCGGGAAGCCGATCGTGGAGACGGTGATGCGGCGCGCGCCGATGCCCATCTCGCCGCGGACGACCTCCAGGGCGTCGAGCACGCTCTCCAGGTTGAGCAGGGGCTCCCCGATCCCCATGACCACGGCGCGGGAGAGGGGGCCCCGGGCGCGGCCGCGCAGGAACTGCTCGAGGATCTCGGGCGTAGCGAGGTTGCGGACCAGGCCGTCCGCGCCGGAGGCACAGAAGGGACAGCCCACCGGACAGCCGACCTGGGTCGAGACGCACAGGGTCGCGCCCCGCCCGCGCCGGCGGGAGGGGATGTGCACCGTCTCCACGCAGGCTCCGTCGGGGAAGCGGAGCAGGAGCTTGCTCGTCCCGTCCCGGGACCTCGCGCACGCCGTCTCGCGGCCGCTCAGGAGGGGCAGCTCCTCGGCGAGCCGCCGCCGCAGCTCCCGCGAGAGCCCGCTCATGTCCTCGTAGGACAGGACGCCGCGCTCGAGGAGCTCGCGGCGGACGACCCGGGCGTGGAACGGGCGACCTCCGAGCTCGGTGATCCTCGCCTCGGCCTCCGCGGGGCTCAGGGCGAGGAAGCAGGACGCGGGGGCCATGCGCCGTCAGCCGGTGGGGGCGATGCACCGGCGCAGGAGCACCGCCACCTCCTTCGCGATGCGGCGGCCGTCCTCGAGCGAGCTGGCGTTGGCGCCCCCGACGGCGCGGTGACCGCCGCCCCCGTGCTTCTCCATCACCTCGCCGACGTGCACGCCCCCCTCGGGCTGGTTCCAGGGATTCTGCCCCGCGGTGACGTGGTATCCGGCGCGGGTGGGGATCACGCCGACGGCGTAGTACGCGTCGGGGTGGTGGAAGAAGGGGGCGAAGCGCTCGCGGCGGATCTTGTTCGAGGACGCGTCGTAGAGGACCACCGCGCCCTCCGTGGACTGGACCGTGGGTGGAAACTGACGGAGGGCCCGGTCGCGGTTCCGCGCCGCGCGCTGCCACGTGCGCTCCACGTCGTCGCGCGCGGCCACCTCCTCCAGGGTTCCGGTGGTCATCGCCTCGACGAGCACGTCCGTCCAGTTCGGGCCGGGCGCGGCGGCGAGGGCGCGGGAGATCCGGAGGGCGGGATCGTCCGCGAACAGCGCCTGGTCGACGTTGCGGAAGAGGGCGGCGTCGATGGTGTCGGACCAGCGCGACATCTCCCGCATCCGCTCGGGAACCTCGAAACCCCAGTGCTCGACGGCGTGGGCGAGGATCAGGGGAGGGCAGGACGGAGAGGTCTCGTCCCAGCGCCACCGATCCGTGGGCCGGTAGGCGGCACGGAGCTCGGGGGTGAGGAACGTCGTCGGGTGGTGGTCGAACCAGAACTCCGCCCGGGGGTGGAAGTGGAAGTCGACGATGGCGATGCGCCGGCCGCGCTCGAAGTCCTCCCAGTTCTTGCGCTGGTCGTAGTTGACGCTGCACCACTTCACGGTTTCGTCGAACCGCTCGCGCAGGATCACGACCAGGATGGCCGCCGAGACCATCCCGTCGAAATCGCGATGGTAGTGGATCGTCAGAGGATGCGTGGCCGCCATGAAGTCCGCCCGAGAGAAACCGCGACGCAGATTCTACCCGCCGGAGGGGGCCGTGTATCGGGGCCCGCGCGGGGGTTTTCCCCGCGTCGGGGATCGGGTCGGGAGATCTACGCGCTCTCGCGCTTCTCCCGCTCCGGGTGATCGTCGGCGGGGATCTCGGGCGGAGGCTCCACCGGCTGGTGGGCTCCGTCCACGTCGACCTCGTCCGATTCCACCCCGAGGGCCAGGCTGCGCTTCCCGATCACCACGTCCCGGTCGACGACGAACTTTCGCTCGTCTCGCCGGTTCGGCAACTCGTAGAGGAGCTCGAGGAGGATTCCCTCCAGGATCGAGCGCAGGGCGCGAACTCCCGTCTCCCGGGCGATCGCGACGTCCGCGATGCCCTCGAGGCCGTCCTTCGTGAAGCTGAGGTCGGCGTCCTCCATCGCGAAGAGCCCCTGGTACTGTCGCACCAGGGCGTTCTTCGGCTCGGTGAGGATCTGCACCAGGTCCTTTCGGGAGAGGTGGCTCAAGGTCACCATGACCGGAAGGCGCCCCACGAACTCGGGGATCATCCCGTATTCGACGAGGTCCTTGGGGAGAGTATGGCGCAGGAGCTCGTCGCGGTTCACGTCGCTCCGATCGCGGGCCCACACGCCGAGGCCCCCGGCTCCCGGCTCCACTTCCTGCGGATTGACGCGGCTGAAGCCGATCACGTCGCGGCCGATGCGCCGCGAGACGATCTCGTCGATGTCGCTGAACGTGCCGCCGCAGACGAAGAGGATGTTCGAGGTGTCGATCTGGATGTACGCCTGCTCGGGGTGCTTGCGGCCGCCCTGGGGCGGGACGTTCGCCACCGTCCCCTCGAGGATCTTGAGCAGGGCCTGCTGGACGCCCTCCCCCGACACGTCGCGCGTGATGGAGACGTTGGAGGTCGTCCGCCCGATCTTGTCGATCTCGTCGATGTAGATGATGCCGTGCTGGGCGCGCTCCTTGTCGAAGTCGGCGGCCTGCAGCAGCTTGAGCAGGATGTTCTCGACGTCCTCCCCGACGTAGCCCGCCTCGGTCAGGGTCGTGGCGTCGGCGATCGCGAAGGGCACCTCGAGCATCCGGGCCATCGTCCGGGCCAGGAGCGTCTTCCCCGATCCCGTGGGGCCGATCAGGAGCACGTTCGATTTCTCGATCTCCACGTCCGCCATGGCCCGGGCCGTCGCTCCGGTCGCGGGGCGGTCGATCTGGTGCAGGCGCTTGTAGTGGTTGTACACCGCCACCGCGAGCACCTTCTTCGCCTGGTCCTGCCCGACGACGTACTCGTCGAGGCGACGCACGAGCTCGATCGGCGTGGGGAGACTGTGCTGGATGCCCGGATGATCGGCGGCCGCGTCGGGCCGTCCCGCTCCCCGACGTCGGTCGGGACCGGGAGCGCCGGCTCCCGTCTCGCCGCTTCGTCTCTGCTCTTCCTGGAGGATCGAGTTGCAGATCTCGATGCACTCGTTGCAGATGTATACGCCAGGAGGACCCGCGATGAGCGAGTCGACATGATGTCGCATCTTCTCGCAGAACGTGCACCGTTCCACGTGGCGACCGCGACCGGAGGATCGAGTCATGGGAGCAAGGGGGCAGGGGGTCAGACCACCAATTCTACTCCTTTTCGCTTTCCCCGGTGACGATGTGATCGATCAACCCGAACTCCTTCGCTTCCTCGGGGGAAAGAAAGTTGTCCCGGTCGGTGGCCTTGGCGATCTCTTTCGCGGACTTCCCGGTGTGCTCGGCGAGGATGCCCTCCAGGCGCTTCTTCATCTTGAGGATCTCCTCGACCTGGATTTCCATGTCCTTCGCGGTGCCCTGCGCGCCCCCCCACGGCTGGTGGATCATCACGCGGGCGTTCGGGAGTGCGAAACGTTTTCCCTTCGTCCCGCCCGCGAGGAGGACCGCTCCCATCGAGGCCGCCTGCCCCAGACAGTACGTCGCCACGTCGGGCTTGGCGAAGCGCATCGTGTCGTAGATCGCCAGACCCGCGGTCACCGAGCCGCCGGGAGAGTTGATGTAGACGCTGATGTCCTGCGACTGGTTCGTCTTGTCGAGGAACAGGAGCTGCGCCATCACCGCGTTGGCGACCTGGTCGTCGATGGCGGTACCGATGAAGATGATCCGCTCCTCGAGCAGACGGGAGTAGATGTCCATCGAGCGCTCGCCGCGCCCGGTCTTCTCGATGACGAACGGGATGATCTGGTTGTGTGAGCTCATACCTCGGTGGTCCGCGGAACGGACGGGTTGGGATCTGGGCGGGTCGCGTCCCGATCGGCTGGGACGTGCTGCGGACGATTGTCTCTAACGAATCCGGCCGGGCTCTTCAACGCGTCATCCGGATCCTGGCGGGCGGGCCGGAGCGCGGGGGTCAACCGGGGACTTTGATATCGGCAGACTCGCGCAAGAAGCTGCGCACCTTGCGCTCCAGAAGCTCGAGTCCGAGCTGCTGGAACAGTCCCTGCTCCTGGTAATACTTTCTCACCTCATCCACCTCGGTCCCGTTCCGGGTGGCGATCTCCTGGAGCTCGGACACCAGATCCTCCTGGGTGATCTCGATGCTCTCGGCCTTTGCGATCTCCTCGAGGATGTAGACGGCGCGCATGGCGCGATCGGTCTGCTCCCAGGCGCGATCCCGCTCGGCGTCGAGCCGTTCCTGGAGCTGCGCCTCCTCGAGGTCGAGCTTCGCGAGCGTCTCCCGCATCTCCCCGACCTTCGCCTCGGTCTGGAGCTCGACCATCTTCTCGGGCAGGTCCATCGGGTGCATCTGGATGAGCTGGTCGATCAGGGCCATCTCGATGCGCTGGCGCTCCTGGTCTCCCTTCGCCTCGATCATGCGCTCGGTGAGCTTCTCCTTCATCTCCTCGTCGCTCTCCGCGCCGAGCATCCGCCGGAACTCCTCGTCGGTGGGGGGGATGATCCGGAAGACCTCGCTCATGGTGAGCCGCACGATTCCCCCGCGGCCGCGGGCCGAGTCCACCGGGAAGTCGTCGGGGAAGTTGATCTCGACCTCGCGCACCTCGCCCTCCTTCGCGCCGGTCATCGCCCCCTCGAAGGCGGTGGAGTCCACCCCGTTCAGGGGGGTCTTGGGGCTCATCCGGATCCCCTCGTGGTCGAGGATCGGCTCCTCCTCCTCGGGCACGAGGAACTCGACCTTGCACGAGGCGACGCCCTCGGCTTCCAGGCCCTCCTCGCCCGCGGGCTCGGGCCGCGACTCACGCCGCTTGAGGTCCTCGATCGTCGCGTCCACCTCGTCCTCCGTGACCTCGGTCGGCGCTCCCTCGATCTCGAGCCCCTGGTACTCCCCGAGCTCGAACTCCGGCCGCAACCAGACCTCGAACTCGTGCGAGAAGTCGGCGTCCCGCTCGATCCGGACCTTGTCCTCGGCGATGCGCGGCGCGGCGGCCGGCTTCAGGTCTTCCTGCTGGATGGCCTGCTCGAAGGCCTGGTTGATGATGACCTGCTTGAGCTCGGCGTCGACCCGGGGGCCGAAGTCCTTCTCGATGAGGTGCTGCGGCGCCTTGCCGGGCCGGAAGCCCTTGTAGCGCGCGCCCCGGGACAGGTTCCGGATCCCGCGGTCGCGCATCGTCCGCAGCTCGTTGCCGTCCACCGTGACGCGCACGTTTGCCGTGCAGGGGCCCGTGCGATCGACCTCGACGGCGAGGCCGGGAAGGGCGGGAGCGTCTCCGGAGTTCGGGACGTCCGTGTTCGGATCTGCCATGGGGTGCCTCTCTCTTCTTGCGCGTGGGAGGGAATCCTCCGCTCTCGGGGCCTCGGGATCTCGGTCCGAGCGGGTTCGGGGGTCGGTCGACGAACGCGAGACTGTAGCCCCCCCGCCCCGCGCCCGTCCAGTGTCCCTGGAGGGCTTTCCGGGCGTGCAGCCGGGGCTGTGCCCGGTCTCGCCAGCGCTCCCGCCGGCTCCGCACCGCGATCTCCTCGAGCCGCCCCGAAGGCGCGGTCGATCACCCCCCGGGCCATCGGGAGCCCTCGTTGCGAGCCCAGCAGGGGTCAGGGAGGGCGTCGGGGACGGAGTCCCCTCACCGAGGAAGCGCATCGTCCTCCTCACGCGAGCAGGGCTCGTTCCGTATTCGGGTCTGCCGGCGCGGGCGCCCCGCTCGTGCAACGGTGCTACCCTTGCCATCTCTTCCCTCCTCGATCCCCAAGCGGAGTCGTTCCCATGAACCGCCGCCTCACGATCGTTGCCCTACTCGCCTTGACCGCTCTGGTGGTCCTCTGGCTCTCGAATACCGATCGCGGGGTGCCCGAGACTCGCGCCGTCGGCCCCCCGGGTGCCGAGGACGTCCCTCCCCCGGACGAACCCGGACTGCCCGCGCCCGCGGAGGTGGAACCATCCGTGGGAGGAGAGATTGCCGTCGAGCCGGACTCGGCGCCGTCCTCGATCGAAGAGGTCGCGGGGCGGATTCCGGTGGGTAGCTGGCTGGAGGGCAGGGTCGTCCTACCGGAGGGCACGCCGGCCGACGAGCAGATCGAGGTCGTGGCCCGCAATTCGCGCTGGGACATGGGGCCGTGGGCCGAGGATCTGGGCCGTGCCAACGCCGACGAGAACGGCGAGTTCCGCCTCGGTCTGGCCCAGGAGGTCGCGGACGAGGAAGCCGGGTCGGTCTATCTCGTACTGTTCGCGCGCTACGTCTTCCTCGAAGAGCCTCTCGAGGTCGCAGACCCCGAGCTCCCCGTCGTCGTCGAGCCCCGACTCGGCGGAGCGATCCGGTTTCGCCTCGTGCCCCCGGCCGACTCCCGCTTCGATCCGGCGTCGATCCTGGGAAGAGAGATCACCATGCACTGGTCGGAACCGTCACGAGGCGGCTTCCGGAGTGGCCCGTTGCCGACTCGGATGCTCTCGGTGGGTGAGGGGCTCGTGGCCTTCGCGGGCGGGCTCGCCCCCGAGAATGCCTACTACCTGCGCAGTGAGCTGGCGCCCTTCGCGAGCATCCGATCCGAGCAACAGCGTGTCCTTCCCGGTGAGATGTCTGACGTCGAAGTTGCCTTGGTCGACGGCATCGTGCTTGGGGGCCAGGTGGTCGACGAGGAAGGGCGTCCCGCGGACAGAGCCCGTCTGCACGCCGGCTTCATCTCGGGCGTCACGGAAGCGAACGGGCGGTTCCGACTCGAAGGGATCGCGCCCGACCTGGCGTCGCTCGAAGTTTCCAGGGACGGGCTCTTTCCCGCGACGATCGAGCTCGGGGCCCTGGGCGGCGGTCCCGACCACCTCGACCTCGAGATCGTCCTCACGCTCGGGCACACGATCGCCGGCGTCGTCCGCCTTCCCGACGGTCGCGGTGTGGCCGGGGCGACGATCTACCACACGTGGCGCAGCGACGATGGCGTCTCCTCCAGAACGACGTCCCACACCAAGTCCGACGAAACAGGACGCTTCGTGGTCACGGGCCTCGAGGACCGGTCCTACGGGATCAAGGCGACGGCGCGTCTCGCTGACGCCGCACTCGCCCCCGAAAACGACGTCGCACTCGCCTCGGAGCCGCGAGGTGACGGGGTGGTCTGGATCGTGGAGCTCGAAACGGTTCCGGCGGGAACCGCGGACCACGATCTCGTCCTCGTCGGACCATCGGGGCTCGAAGGAACCGTCGTGGACTCCCAAGGCAGTCCCCTGACGTCCTACCGGTTGGAGGCGGCGCAGGATCGAGGAACCGAACGGGGATTCTCCTCGGGCACCCTTCCCTTCGCCGAGCATCGAAAGGAGATCGAGACCGAGGATGGCCGCTTCCAGTGGAAGGAGCTGCCGGCCGGGAAGTGGATCGTGGTGGCGATTGCGGATGGCTACGTGTCGACGAACCTCGCCCGTGTTGAGCTTCCCGGGGACGTGGAGCCCATTCGTATCGTGCTTCGTCGCAGTGCGTCCATCGAGGGCATCGTGCTCGATCCCGCCGGTCAACCCGTGGGCGATGCCTGGGTGCAAGCGGTATTGATCACCACCGAATCCCGCTCCACCGACGGCCGCTTTCGCGAGAGAACGGACGAAGAGGGTCGGTTTCGGATCGAGGGTCTCTCGGACTGCCGCGCGGAGCTCCTCGCCACCGCCGAGGGCTACGCGCCAAACGTTCCCGAGGCGGTCGATGTGCGATCCGGAGAGGCGGTGTCCGACATCGTGCTCCCCCTGACCGAAGGTGGGTTCTTGTCCGTCGGGGCCTTCGAGGAGGACGGCACTCCGGCGGCGTATGCCCAGGTGACCGTGGACGATCGACTGACCGGCGACCGGACCCACTGCGAGACCGACGCCGACGGCCGCGCGAAGGCGGGGCCATTGAGAGCGGGTGACTACGGTGTCTACGTCTCGAAGAGCGAATGGGATCGCTACCTCCGAGGCAGCGCCACTGTTCGGGACGGGGAAACCGTGGAGATCCGGCTCGGCGGCCCGAAGGAAATCGGCCTCGTGGTGACCGGATCCGTCACTTCGGGCGGCGAGCCCGTCGAGGAGGCCTTCGTGGTCGTCTGGTGCCCCGGCATCCCGGAGGGATCAACATCGGCCCAAACGGACGACCATGGCCAATTCACTCTCGAGCTCGAACAGGGCGGACCCGCGCTCTTCCAGGTCACCGGTCCCGGACATGGCGGCGGTCGCTTCCACGACGTGCAGCTGCCTGTTGCGGGTGAGCACGACGTGGCGTTCGAGCTCCCCGCTTCCGGCCTGCGCGGACGAATAGCGATCGAGGGGGAGCGACGGCTCCTCGGCGACATCGCGATCATCGTGGAACGCCTGCGAGAGGGCGGCGTGGCGTGGGCCGGCGGGGACGTCGTGGAGGTGCAGCCCGATCGGGGAAGCGGGGAATGGTCCTGCCTTCATCTCGATCCGGGACGCTATCGAGTACTCGCGACCTACCATCCAAGCTTTGGCCCGTCGTCTGACGGACCCTACCCGGCATGTGCGCAACGAACGGACGTCGTCCTCCCCGCGGGCGAGATCGTAGAAGGGGTCGATCTCGAGCTCGCGGCCTCGGGAACGATCGAGGTCGTGACGCGGGACGAGGGGAATCAGCCGATCCCGGAGGCGGTCGTCTTCGTGCGCGACGAAGGGGGGAGGTTGCTCCATCCCGGCGGACACCGGATCGGAATCGGGGGACGCTGCACGGTGCACGGCCTCGCCCCTGGGCTGGTCCACCTCGAGGCGATTGGCGAGGGCCTGGCAACGCCCGCCCCCGTGGCCGTGGAAGTCGCATCCGGGGAGGCCGCGACGGTGGAGCTGTGTCTGCAGGCGGCCACGATGGTCCAACTGCAGCTCGCCGGATTGACGAACGACGCCTCCGAAGTCGTCATCGGCCTGCGCGACTCCGCGGGCCGCGAGCATGCCCAGGAACGCGGCTCGAGCCTTGGCTGGATGCACGCCGCACGCCGGATGCAACGCCGCTTCGGTCCCCTGCCGCCGGGAACGTGGCACGCCGTGGCACGCCTGCCGAGCGGGCAGGAGGCGGAGTCTGTGTTCGAGCTCGGAGGAGAAGCGGAGCGGACGGTCGTCCTGAGCTTCGACTAGAGAGCTTCGCGGAACTGCGTAACGTCATCTCGCACCTCTGGCGGCTCCTGGCTGCGTCGCTCCTCCTCGGCGTAGCGCCCTGGATACGCGGTCGTCGTCGCTTCTTGCCAGTAACCACCAGAGGCACGACCTGGCGTTACGCAGTTCCGCGAAGCTCTCTAGGAGTCCGCCGGGCCGCGCCTCACAGGTTCCGATCGCGCTCCGGCCCACGCCCCGCGGATACGGGCGGCATCATTTTTCGAAGCTCTCGGTTCGCAGGGCGTAGGCCGGACCGGAAGATAGGGGCCTCCCGCGATTCGACCGAGGTCCGGATCATGAACCGCACGACCAAGAGCGCTCTCGCCATCGCGATCACCCTGGGCATCGGGGTGCCGCTCTGGTACTTCGGCATCGCGGTCGAGCACGAGCCTCCGACCGTGCCCCCCCGGGACCTCGGTCCCGTGCCGGTGAGCGTGGTGGCGGTCGAGCCGAGGAGCCTCGCGATCGAGGTGGTCGCCTACGGGAACCTGCGGGCGCGCGAGCGGGTCGTCGTCTCCTCCGAGGTCTCCGGACGGATCGACGGGGTGCACCCCGGCTGGCGGCCGGGGGCGCACTTCGCGGCGAACGACGAGCTCGTGCGGCTCGACCGGGAGACGGCGGGTCTCGACGTCCTCGCCGCCCGGGCGTCGCGGGACGAGACGGGCGCGGCGGTGACGAGCGCCGAGATCGAGCTCGAACGCGCGCACCGGACCCTGCGCAACGCCGAGGAGCAGGAGACGGTGGCCGCGCGCGAGCACGAGCGCGCCCGGGCCATGGTCGAGACAGGGGCGACCAGCGAGAGCCAGCTCGACCGCGCGCTGGCCGCGAAGCTCGACGCGGAGCTCGCCCGGGAGACCGCCTCCGGCGCCCTGCGGGCCGCGGAGGCCGCGCTCGCGGGAGCGAAGGCCCGACAGAGCTCCGCCGAGGTGGCGGTCGAGCGGGCCGAGGACCTCCTCGGGAAGACACGGATCATCGCCCCCTTCGACGGCCGCTTCGTCGGACGCGCCCCCGCGGTCGGCGGCATGGCCGTCGCGGGCGCGCCCCTGGGCGAGATCGTCGACGTCTCCACCCTCGTGCTCTTGGCCCGCGTGCCCGAGCGCGATCTCCTCCGCCTGCGCCGCGACATGGAGGCGATCGTGAGCTTCCCCTCGACTCCGGAGACCGCCGACGCCTTCGCCCTGCGCGGTCGGCTCCGCGCAATCGACGCCGCGACCGACGTCACCACGCGCCGGGGAACGGTGGAGATCGACGTCGCCGCCAGCGGACTCGACCCTCGGGCGAACGGCGTCCTCGAGACCGATGCCGAGCTCCCCGTGGGGCTGTTCGCGGAGGCCCGGATCCTAGTGGAACGACGCGAGGGCGCGATCTGGATCGATCGCCGCCACATCGTCTGGTCGGGCGGAGATCCCCTCGCGCACGTCATGGAGCGAGAGGGGGAGGGCTTCGTCGCGCGCGAGCGCCGGCTCGTCTTCAGCGAGGAGCACGGCGAGGGCTTCGTGGTCCTCGCGGGACTCGCCGCGGGCGACCTCCTGATCACCGCTCCGCTCGACCGGCTCGCCGAGGGGATCGCGGTACGGCGGAAGGGGAGCGCTCCGGCGGGTCCGGAGCGCGATTGACCGATGATCCGGGCGATCGCGCGCTTCTCGGTCGACAACTCCGTCGCCGTCAACCTGGCCACCTTCTCGGTGATCGTGGCCGGGATCTTCGCGTTCCTCGCCATGCCCCGGGAGGTCTTCCCCGAGTTCTCCCTCGGCACGGTGACGATCACCACCCTCTACCCCGGCGCGGCGCCCGAGGACGTCGAGCGGCTCGTCACGCTCCCCATCGAGGAGGAGGTGGAGGGCGTCGACGACCTGAAGGACATGACGTCCGTGTCCCAGGAGGGCTACTCGGTCGTCACCCTGACCGCGCACGCGGGGACGGACATGCGCCGCTTCGTGGACGACGTGCGGGCGGCGGTGCAGAGCGGGGACCTCGAGCTCCCCGAGGCTGCCGAGGAGCCACGCATCCGCGAGCGCAAGAGCGAGTTCCCCGCGATCGGGATCTTCGTCTACGGACACGCCACCGAGGAGGAGCTGCGCGAGGTCGCCGAGCGGCAGAAACGCGAGATCGAGAAGATCGACGGGGTCACCCAGGTCATCCTCCAGGGCACGCGCGATCCGCGGATCTGGGTCGAGGTGGATCCCTCCGCGCTCGAGATGTTCGGGGTGACCCTCGCCCAGGTGGGCCAGGCCGTGGGGGGGCGCAGCTCGGACCTTCCCCTCGGGAGCCTCTCGACGGCGTCCGGCGACTACCTGCTTCGCGTCACCGCGGACGTGCGGTGCGCGGAGGACCTGCGCGATCTCTTCGTGATCCGGCGCCCCGACGGGACGGGCGTGAGGCTCTCCGAGGTGGCTCGCGTCGTCGACACCTTCGAGCGCCCGATCACCAAGGCGCGCTTCAACGGAAGGGCCTGCGTGTTCCTCCGCGTGAACAAGGGCGTCGAGGGCGACGCGATGGACATCTCCCGGGACGTCTACGCGCACATCGATCGCGAGCAGAGCCGCCTGCCGGAGGGCGTCGCCCTCGGCACGAACTCCGATCTGTCGGTCTACATCCGCAACCGCCTCACCACGATGCGGGACTCCGCGACGCTGGGGGGGATCTTGGTCCTCGTCTCGCTGCTGCTCTTCCTGAACCTGCGCATCGCGTTCATGACCGCGCTCGGGATCCCGATCTCGTTCCTCGGAGGGCTCCTGCTCGCGTACTCGGTCGGGATCACGATGAACATGATGACCATGTTCGCCCTGATCATCGTGCTCGGCATGATCGTGGACGACGCCATCGTGGTGGGGGAGAACGCGTACCGGCTGATGGAGGAGGGGATGTCCCCCGTCGAGGCCGCGATCAAGGGGACGGCCGAGGTGGGCAAGCCGGTGCTTGCCACGATCCTGACCACGATCGCGGCGTTCCTCCCCGTCCTGGCGATCGGGGGGACCATGGGGCAGTTCATGCGGCCGCTGCCCCTCATCGTCACCTTCTGCCTGCTCGTGTCCCTGGCGGAGGCGATCCTCGTCTTACCCGCTCACCTCGCGCACTGGACGAGCCCGCGCGTGCGCGACGAGACGCTCGGGAAGCGGCGGTGGTACGAGCCGCTGCGTGACGGCTACGCGCGGTTCCTCGAGCTCTGCCTGCGCTGGCGCTACGTCACGCTGTGCGCGGCGGGGGCGATGACCCTGCTCCTGGTGGGCGTGGCGGTCTACCGCATCCCCTTCGTGCTCTTCGACGACTTCGAGTCGAAGGTGTTCTCGATCAACGTGCGCACCGTTGCGGGCACCCCGATCGAGGAGACCGAGCGGATCGCCACTGAAATCGAGAAGGTGGCGCTCGATCTTCCCGAGAGCGAGCTCGAGAGCTCGAACCTGATCGCGGGAGTCTCCTACGTCGACGCGAACCGCTACACCGTCGGCCAGAACCTGGCCCAGGTGTGGGTCGAGCTCCGCGAGGGCACGGAGGGCCGCCGGCCGACCTCGGAGATCATCGAGAGCCTGCGCCGCCACTTCGCCGAGCTTCCCGACAAGGTGGAGAGCATCGACATCAGCCAGCCCCAGGCGGGGCCCACCGGCCGGGCGATCGAGGTCGCGGTGCGGGGCCCGGACATCGCCGTGATCGAGGAGATCACCGACGGGCTGATGGACTACCTCGCGGCGCTCCGCGGGGTGCGGGACATCCACGACAACGCCGAGCCGGGCAAGCGCGAGGTCCGCATCCGCCTGAACGAGGCGGGGCGGCTCCTCGGCTTCGACGAGGCGAGCCTCGCCCGGGAGCTCCGCGCGTCCTTCGAGGGCACGCGCTTCGCCCGCATCCGCCGCGGGAGGGACGACGTGGAGATCGTGGTCAAGCTCCCCGAGGAGCGGCGCGGGGAGCGCGGGGGGCTCGAGGAGGTCCTCGTCGGCGCTCCCGCTCCGGGGATCGACGGAGGGAAGGCGTCGCCCGTCCCCCTCGGCATGATCGCGGACGTCGAGGAGACGACGGGGCCGGCCCTGATCTCGCGCGACGACGGCGAGCGTTCGGTGCGCGTCGTGGCCGACGTGAACAAGCGCGAGGGCAACACCGCGGAGATCACCGCCGCCCTGCAGCAGGACTACGCGGACATCGGAGACCGGTATCCGGGCTACACCCTCGAGTTCAAGGGCGAGCACGAGGACGCGATGGAGTCGTTCGCGGGGCTGCGGATCGCGTTGCTCTTCGCGATCTTCCCGATCTACCTGATCCTCGGGAGCCTGTTCCGTTCCGTGCTCCAGCCCGCGGTGATCATGTGTGCGATCCCCTTCGGGCTGATCGGGATGATCCTGGGTCACCTCGCGATGGGGCGGGTGATCTCGTTCCTCTCCCTGATCGGCCTCGTCGCCCTGACGGGCATCGTGGTGAACGACTCCCTGATCCTGGTCGACTTCGCCAACAACCGTCGCCGGCAGGGGAAGGGGATGGTCGAGGCTCTCGTGATCGCGGGCCGGCAGCGCTTCCGACCGATCCTGCTCACGTCGATCACGACGATGGTGGGCCTCTCGCCCCTCGCGCTGTTCGCCAGCGGCCAGGCCCGCTTCCTCCAGCCGATGGCGATCACCATCTTCTACGGCCTGTTCTGCAGCACCTTCCTGATCCTCATCGTGATCCCCTGTGCCTACGCGGCGCTCGAGGACGTGCTCGTGCTCGTCCGACGCCCGATCTGGTCGGTGCGCAGGCTGGGGCGGGACGAGCCGTTGCACGAGTAGCGGACGGCAGGGGTCGAGTCACTCGGGCTACGTCGCGTACGGGCGTCGTCCCCCCCCGCGCACAGCGACTCGGTACGGAGAGCTCCACGTATGCGACGTAGCCCCAGTGACTCGGTGTACGTGTCCTTCCACCTTGCCCGCTTCCCCTATACTGCACCCACCATGAAACCCGAAATCGTCGTCTTGACCGGAGCCGGAGTGTCCGCCGACAGTGGGGTTGCCACCTTTCGGGATGCCGGAGGCCTCTGGGAGGGACACCGTCCCGAGGAAGTGGCGACGCCCGAGGCCTGGGCGCGCGATCCGGAGATGGTCTGGCGCTTCTACCAGATGCGGCGGGGGGCGCTGGCGGACGTGGAGCCCAATCCGGGGCACGTCGCGCTCGTCGATCTCGAGAGGCGGGCGAAGGCCGCGGAGATTCCCTTCATCCTCATCACCCAGAACGTGGACGACCTCCACGAGCGGGCCGGCGCGAGCGAGCTGCTGCACATGCACGGCGAGCTGGCGGGGCTCAGGTGCGAGAGCTGCGGAGACCGCGTGCGCAACACCGAGGACGTCGACCCGGACCGCTGGATCCCCTGCGCGGCCTGCGACAACGACCGGCTGCGCCCCGACATCGTTTGGTTCGGGGAGATGCCCTTCCACCTCGACGTGATCGAGCGCGTGATGTCGACCTGCACGCACTTCCTCTCGGTCGGGACGAGCGGGGTCGTCTACCCCGCCGCGGGGCTCCTCCACGCCGCGCGGGTGCGCGGGGCGGCGACCTTCGTGAACAGCCTCGGCCCCCCCGCGCACCGCGCGCCGGGGGCCGCCGGGGGGCCCGGGCGCCGGAGGACGCCTTCTTCCCCGGGCGCGCCGCCGTCGTGGTGCCGGATCTGGTCGAGGACCTCTGCACCCGCCTGGGCATCTGAGCCGTGGGGCGCGATTCCCCGGAGTCGGCTCAAGCCGACCACCCCCGGCCGCCCGATACTTCCCCCCATGCCCCCGCTTCCGACCGGTTCCCCCCCGGCGGTCGCGGGCTCGGCCACCTCAGGCTTCCCCTTCGCCTCCGCCGAGGCCC
Source organism: uncultured Planctomycetaceae bacterium (assembly GCA_964428225.1). Lineage (GTDB taxonomy): Bacteria > Planctomycetota > UBA1135 > UBA1135 > JBFMCU01. Next base: position 4,739 of record CAYRXS010000026.1, on the reverse strand, counting down.
GCCGCCACCAGACCGCGAAGGCCCTGTGCGCCCTCGTGGGCGTCATCCTCGTCGGCACCCTCGGCTTCGTGATCATCGAGGAATGGAGCGTCTGGCGCTCCCTCTACTTCACCCTGATCACGATCACCACGGTGGGCTACGGGGACGAGGGGATCTCGGAGAACGGGGAGAAGTTCGCCTCCCTGCTGCTCATCGGGGGGATCGCCGTGGCCTCGTACTGTCTCGCGGTGGTCGTGCAGGCGGCGGTGGCCAACCAGCTGGCGTGGAGAAGACGGATGCAGAAGAGGATCGATCGTCTCCGGAACCACGTGATCGTCTGCGGCTACGGGCGCATGGGCCAGACGGTGTGTGCCGAGCTCGCCGGCGCGGGGATTGCCTTCGTGGTCGTCGAGCGCGACGCGGAGCAGTTCCAGAAAGCCTGCGAGGACGGCTGCCTCGTGGTGGAGGGCAGCGCGGGCGAGGACGAGACACTCCTGGCCGCGGGCGTCGAGCGCGCGCACCACATCGTCGCCACCGTGAACGCGGAGGCCGAGAACGTGGTCATCACGCTCAGCGCCCGGGTCCTCGCCCCGGAAATCCAGATCATCGCCCGGGCGGAGGGTGACGAGGAGGTGCGCAAGCTCGTTCGCGCCGGATCCAACCGGACCGTCTCCCCGTATCGCAGCGGCGGGGTGGAGATCGCCGACCTGATCACGCGGCCGATGGTGGCGGACTTCCTCGCGCACTCGAGCATGTCGGGAGGCAGCGTCGCCCTCGCCGAGGTCCGGATCAGGGAGGGGTCGTCGCTCGTGGGGCGGACGCTCGCCGACTACGGCCGCGCCGAGGGGAGTCGCGTCTCCTTCGTCGCGCTCGAGCACGCGGGCGAGGGAGTGAAGATCCCGCCGGGCGGGAGCGAGACCTTCGCGCCGGGCGACCGGCTCATGGTCGCCGGCGACCCCGGACAGATCGCGAAGATGCAGGACGGGGCGTGCGCCTCGGCGTCCGCCGCCTGAGCCCGCGACGTCGGCCGGATCAGGTCCGGAGCAGCTTGCGGTACCGTCCCGCCTGGGATTCGGACGGGAAGTCCATGCGCTTGCGCCACTCCTCGCGCCACTCCACGTAGCTCTCCCACGTGCCGTGGTGGAAGTTGACGTAGCCGTCCCCCTCGAACGCGAGCACGTGTGACACGATCCGGTTCAGGAACCAGCGGTCGTGGCTGACGACGATCGCCGAGCCGGGGAAGTTCTCGATCGCCCCCTCGAGCACGCGCAGGGTGTCGAGGTCGAGGTCGTTCGTGGGCTCGTCGAGCAGGATGACGTTGCCCCCGTGGCGGAGCATGCGCGCGAGCAGGACCCGGTTGCGCATCCCGCCCGAGCACTCGCCGAGCCGCTTCTGCTGGTCCTCGCCCTTGAAGTTGAACCGCGCCACGTAGGCCCGGCCGTCGAGGGTCGCGCTCCCGTAGGGGATGAGCTCGTTGCCCTCCGTGATGTTCTCGTAGACCGAGCACGAGTCGTCGAGGATCGCCCGCGACTGGTCGAGGTAGGTCAGCTTGACGGTGGGCCCGATGACGATCCGGCCCTCGTCGGGCTCCTCCTGGCCCAGGACCATCCGCAGCATGGTCGTCTTGCCCATGCCGTTCGCGCCGACGACGCCGAGGATCGCCCCCGGGGGCAGGTCGAAGGACAGGTCGCGGATCAGGACGCGGTCTCCGTAGGCCTTGGAGAGCTCGCGCAGCTCGATCACCTTGTCGCCGAGACGGTCGCCGGGAGGAATGCGCAGCTCGACGGAGTCCGCCTGGTCCTCCTTGCGCTGGTCGACCATCTCCTTGTAGCGCTGGACGCGGGCCTTGTTGTGGCTGGTGCGGGCGGCGGGGGTGCGCCCGAGCCACTCGCGCTCGCGCTTGATCGTTCGATCGAGCTTCGCGTCCGCCTGGCGCTTCACGTCGAGCATCCGCGCCCTGGCCTCGAGGTACTGGGAGTAGTTGCCCTTGTAGGGCGTCCCGCGGCCGCGCTCGATCTCGAGCATCCAGCCCACGACGTTGTCGAGGAAGTAGCGGTCGTGGGTGACGAGGATCACCGTGCCCTGGTAGCTCGCCAGGTGCTCCTCGAGCCAGGCCACGGTGTCCGCGTCGAGGTGGTTCGTGGGCTCGTCGAGCAGGAGCAGGTCGGGGTGGTCGATCAGGAGCTTGCAGAGGGCCACGCGGCGTCGCTCGCCCCCCGACAGGATCTTCACCGGCGTGTCGTCCGGGGGCAGGCACAGGGCGGCCTTGGCCTGGCCGAGCCAGCTGTCGAGCTCCCAGATGTCCTTGGCGTCCATCTCGTGCTGGAGCCGGTCGTACTCCGCGGTGAGCTTGTCGGCCTCCGCGCCCTCGGCCTCGCCGAGCAGGTTCATCACCTCGTAGTAGCGCGCCTCGATCTCGCGGAGGTGCCCGACCGCCTCCTCGACGTTGCCCGCCACGTCCTCGTCCTCGGACAGGGGCGGCTCCTGGGAGAGGTACCCGATGGTGAGCCCCGCGATGGGCCGGGCCTCCCCCTCGATGTCGGTGTCCTCGCCCGCGATGATCCGCAGGAGCGTCGACTTGCCCGCGCCGTTGGGCCCGATCAGCCCGATCTTGGCCCCGTCGAGGAAGGCCAGGGTGATGCCCTTGAGGATCTCCTTCTGTCCGTAGAACTTGTGGAGGTCCTCGAGGTGGAAGACGATCTTCTCGCTCATGAGGCGGAACAGGATAGCGCCGCCCCGAAATGGATCCACCCCCATCGGGCTCCCGCTCGCCGCGGGATTCCGATGGGGGTGGAGGATAGCCGGGCTCCCCCCGAGCTGCGGAGGGAGCCTCGATGGTCCGCCTAGTAGTGGCCGACCGTCAGATCGTAGGCGTTGTGCAGGTTGATTCCGCCCGAGCCGCCGAAGCCAAAGCCCTGCGAGTAGATCGGGAAGCCGACGAACACCGGATCCGTGGGGATCGGGCCGTTGAACGGGACCACGCCGGTGCCGTACACGGCGCCGAGGGTCATGATCTCGCCGTTGGGGTCGGTGAAGTTCGTCAGCACCCAGTCGCTGGCGCCCGGGTAGTACCAGGACAACGAGCTCGAGAATCCCACGACGCTGGCCAGGTTGTTGCCCATGCCGGTGTTGTTCACGCTACCGGTCCAGTTCGTGCCCATGACCGGAGGCGTGGCGTAGTAGCCCGTGGGGTTCGTGTTCCCGCTGTCGTTGCGGAAGTAGGCCGTGGCCTGGGTTTGCACCAGCAGCTCGACGTTCCGCCAGTAGTACAGACCGCTGATGTTGCAGTCCTCGAAGAGGACGGTGTCGGTGTAGAGCCCGGGAGCCAGCGAGTTGGCGCTGGAGTTCACCGACAGGGTCACGTAGGTGTAGCCAGGGTAGGCGTTCCCCGTGGTGACGTCGGTGTCCAGCCAGCTCGGCAGGCTGCTGACCCGGATCGGAAGTCCGACCTCGCCGGTGTTCTGCAGCGTGTAGACCTTGGTGGCGGGGGTGAACGGACCGCCCTGCGGACCGCTGGCGGAGTAGGTCGACGACGTCACGTAGGAGAGGTTGCCCTTGGCCCACACGCTGGTGGCCCCGACGTAGGTGCCGAAGTCGCTGGCTCCCCCGTACTCCCCGTACATCCACATCTTCGAGGGACGTCCGGGGACCGAGAGCTGGTCGTAGTAGTCGCCCCAGTCGAGCTGGCCGCCGAAGTAGTCGCCCCAGCGCCAGCCGCCGTAGTTGCCGTCACCGTTGCGCATCTGCGACGAGCTGGAGGTGAAGACCCCCTTGTTGAACTCCACGTAGCGGAGCTCGGGCTCGTTGCCCGCGGAGTTGGCCGTCCGCGAGAAGACCCAGGTCGCGCTGCCGGAGTAGTCGGCGGCGGGACTCGCGAACCAGTAGTACATGTCCGTCCCGCCGAAGTTGCCCTGGTACTCCAGGGCGCCCGTCTCGGCATCGAGCTTGAAGAGCATGACCCCACAGGTGCCGAGGCGCTCCGCGGTCAGGCTCGTGAACAGCTCCTTGCCTTCCGAGCCCAGCGTGTCGTTCGCGAGGACCACGGGCATGAGCCGGCAGTCGATCGTGTCCAGCGACCACCCGTTCGGCTGCACCGCGTTCGGCGGGGACGCGTAGGCACCCACTACGGTGTCGGTGCGGGTCAGGGTGTTGGCGCCGAAGGCATCCACGATCTTCCAGTAGGTGAGCCGGTCACCGCCTCCCCACCGGGAGTTGAGCCAGGTACCGTCGACACCGCCGGTCGGCATGGACTGCATCTTGACCGCGCGTGGCGTGTCCGTGGTCGTGCCGTCGGCGTTCGTCAGGTTGGAGTAGCGCACCGACCCGGCGGCGACGGCGTTGTAGATCTGGGCCTTGTCCAGGACCCAGACCCGGGCCCAGAGGAATCCGCCCGAGAAGAAGAACATGTTGCCGCCGAGCGTAACGTAGTTGCTGCCGTAGCCGAGGTCGAAGTAGTCGGCGAAGGCGTTGCTGCCGCCACTGCTCTGGATGGCGTTGAAGTCGTAGAAATACGCGCCACCGAGGCCGAAGGGCTCCTCACCGCTCGTAACGAAGACGACGAGAGACGACTCCTCGGGCGAGGTGTCGCGCTTGTGGTACAGCATGACCCAGCGGAGATCCCAGGGGTCGAAGAAGACCTTGGGATCGAACAGCAGGTAATCCTCGCTGATCCCGGAGTAGTCGTGGATGTCGCGGTAGTAGAGCAGGTCACCGCAGCGGTTGTAGACCGCGAAGTCGTCGTTGGTCACGCAGACCAGGTG
>CAYRXS010000025.1:0-41726 GCA_964428225.1 uncultured Planctomycetaceae bacterium | reverse complement strand
CTCGAGCGCGCGCCGGATGGCCGCGCGCCGGTCCGCTTCCACGATCACCTCCGCCCGCGCGGAGTCCATTCCCTCGACGATCTCCTCGATGATCGTTCCCGGGTCCTCGTCCCGGGGGTTGTCGCTCGTCACCACGGAGACGTCGGCGAGCCGGCCGACGATCCTCCCCATCGGCGCTCGCTTCTCTCGATCCCGACTTCCGCCGCAACCGAAGACGGCGATCAGACGCCCCTCGGCATCGGATCGCGGTGCGGAGTCGAGGATTTCCCGCAGGGTGCTCAGAACGCACTCGAGGGCGTGGGGCGTGTGCGCGTAGTCGACGAAGACCCGGAAGCCACGCTCGCCCACGTCCACCGGTTCGAGCCGGCCCGCGGGTGGAAAGATGGTGGCGAGCCCCTCTAAGACGCGAGAGGGGCCCGCCCCCAACGAAAGGACTGCGGTCGCTGCCGCAAGCGCGTTCTGGACGTTGTGCAGACCCACCAGGGGCAAGAACAACCCGGTCCGTGGGATCCCCATCCCTTCGAGATACAGGTTTGTCCCCAGCGGACCCGCTTCGAGTCCAGATGCGCTCAGTCCAACTCGTGAACTGGTCCCAAACGTGACCACCCGAACGGGGACGCGCTCCGCGGCCCGGGTCATCCGCGCAGCCGAGGGATCGTCGGCGTTGATCACCGCCGATCCTCCTTCGCGCAGATGGGCGAAGATACGTTCCTTCGCCGCCGCATAGGCGTCCATGTCCCGGTGGTAGTCCTGATGGTCGCGGCTCAGATTCGTGAAGACCGCGACGTCGAGCTCGAGGCCGGCGATGCGTTCCTGGTCGAGAGCGTGCGAGCTCACCTCCAGGACGACGCAGTCGCCGCCGCGCTCGTTGTTCTCCTTGGCCAGGCGCTGCAACTCGCAGGCGTCCGGCGTGGTGTGGGTCGGGGTCCGCGGCTCCGCTCCCCACGGGCGGACCTCGACGGTTCCGATCAGCGCCGGACGGCGTCCCGCCGCCTCGAGCAGCCAGGCAACGAGGTGCGCCACGGTGCTCTTGCCGTTCGTGCCGGTGATCCCCACCACGCTCATGCCGCGGGCAGGGAAGCCGTGCACCATGGCCGCGGCCTCGCCGGCCACGCGCCGCGCCTCGGGGTGCACCCAGTTCGCCCACTCCTCGCGTCGGTGGAGCAGGTCGTCGAGCCGGATCGGAGAGAGGATCGCGACCGATCCGTTCTCGAGAGCCTGGGGCGCGTACTTCGCTCCGTCCTCCGTCGAGCCCGGCAGGGCGGCGAAGAGGGTGCCGTCCTCCGCGCGACGGCTGTCGAGGTGCACGTCGCGGACGAGCGGATCGATCGGCACGCCGCCCGCCGGCGTGCACCGCCCTCCCAGGCGTTCGACGAGCTTGGACAGGCGCACCATCAGAGCCCCTCCTTCCCGTCGCGCCACGGATCGATCTCGGCGTCCGGCGCGGGACGATCCGAGGGCGAGAAGCCGGCGAGGACCTCGGGCTCGGGCGTCGCGCCATTGCGCGTCAGCCCCAGAGCCTCGGCGAGGATGGCGGCGGCCGCAGGCCCCGCGACCTTCGAGCCGTACTTCTGCTTGCCGCGCGGCTCGTCGACCACGACGAGCACCATCAGCTCGCGGTCGTCGTCGGGCAGGCGCCCGAAGATGCACATCGAGCTCGTGTAGCAGTTGCGGTGCGGCTTGGGCAGGGTGCGAAGACTCCGGTAGCGTTCGCTCGTGCACGCGACGCCGTCACGGTCCCAGCGCTCGCGGGCCTCGAGCTCGACGTGGACGCAGAGCTCGGTGGCCACCTTCTGGGCAGTGCCGGTCTTGGTCCCCATCACGATGTCGGGTCTCGCGACGTGCCGCCCGGTTCCCCGCTGCGCGCCCAGCTCCATCATCGTACGCACCTTCTGGCACGTCTCCTCGCGGAAGACGCGCCGGCCCTCGGGGACGGGCAGCTCGTGGGCGACGTCGTGTTGCTCCACCGCCCGCACGAGGCGAAGCGGGATCCACTCTCCCCCGCGCACGACGGTGGCGAGCGCGGCGGCGTGCTGCCAGAGGCTCGTCGTCATCTCGTGACCGAAGCTGACCGACGCGTGCGTGAAGCGGTACTTCCAGGGCAGGTCGCGCAGGTACCCCGCCTTCTCGATCCCCAGCCCGGAGCCCGCGGGTGCGCCGTAGCCGAGCTGGGCGAGGTAGTCCCGGAAGCGATCGGGGGGAACGCGCACTCCGATCTGGACGAGCGCGGCGTTGACGGAGCGCGCGAAGAACATCGCCGCGGTGCTGCGGCCCTTGAGGCTGCCCTCGGCCTCGTGAATGATGCGCGACCTCCCGTTGGCGGGGTCGATCAGCCGGTACTCTCCGTAGCCGACGTCGAGCTCCTCGCCCGGACGAACGACGCCCTCCTCGAGGGCACAGGCCATGGTCATGACCTTCATCGTCGATCCGGGAGTGAACGTGTGATAGACGGGAGCGAAGGGCTGGATCGTGTACTGCTCCCTCGACTCGACCGCGAGCACGTCCCCCGTCCGCACGTCGATCACGATCCCCATCGCGAGGGCGGGCCGGTGCTCCTCCATCACCGCATCGAGGTGGCGACCCACCTCGCGCTGGAGGGCGAGGTCGAGTGTGCTGATCACGGTCGGCACCTCGCTGGGCGCGGAGTAGCCGACGAAGCCGTTGGCGCGATCCCGCCGGCTTCCCCGGATGGAGCGGTCGCGCAGCCAGACGTAGGTCGACGGCGTGCAGTCGAGGAACGACCACTCCTCGCGCCGCAGCAGCCGATCGCAGAGGAGCTCCAGCCCCTCGCGGGGCAGCGCCTCGGTCTGGTCGGGATCGGTGAAGCCCCAGTCGCCGAAGAGCTCGTGCTCGCCGCTCGGATAGTCGCGATCGCGGGCGTAGGCCAGCTTCATCTGCCACGGCGCCACCGCCTCCTCCTGCAGGAGCTCGCGCACCTCGAGGGCGAGCTCGGAGGGGATGCCCCGAACGGGCTTGCAGTGGGCTCGGGGGACCAGGGCGGCCCAGATCTTCGCGCGCCGCTTCTCCCACTCGGCGGCGCAGTCGGGCTCCTCCACTCCCGGTTTGCGCAGGCAGCGCTCGATCCCCGTTCCGATCCGTCGCGCCCATGCCCACGCGGTCCCGTAGCCGTGGGCCCTGCGCTCGTCCTTGGAGAGGAGGACCTCCGGCTGCCAGAAGAGGCGATAGCCGACACGCGCACGCCTCTCTCCCGAGAGGGCGACGATCCACATCCCGTCGAGAGCGCGGGTGGACGTGGCGGCGCCGGTGTCGATCCACTCCTGGAGACGGTTCGCCTGGCGGGCCGTGAGGTCCCACTCCTTCACCTCGATGACGCCGTCGACGGCGTCGGGGACCATGCAGTCGAGCAGCTCCAGCGCGGTGGGCGCGCCGCCGAGCGTCTCGGAGATCCGCTGCGCCATGTGCACCGGAGTATGCGCCTGCCACATGCTGCGCGGCGACATCACGAGGTCGAAGCGCGGCACGAAGTGGGCGAGGACTCTACCCCGCGTGTCGGCGACCTCGTACGCGGGAACCAGCCCCGTCTCGGTGCTCGTTCCGTCCGGCCGCGCGACGTCGCGAGAGGAGGCCAGGTAGACGACGCGCCCCGCGACGACGATGATGACCACCGCGATGACCACGAACGCGCTCATCGGGCGGAGGCCCGATGCCGAAGCGAAGGAACGCTGGTCCATCAGCGCTCCACTCCGCGTTCGGTCACCTCGGCGAGCTCCGGCTCCTCGCTCTCGCCCGAGAGCAGTTGCCACTCCTCGCGCCGGTTCCGGGCGCGAAGGAGCTCGTTCTGTCTCGAGTAGACCTCGCACCAGTGCTGGGTCGCGTCGAGCGTGCTACTGCGCTGACGGTTCCGCGCCGAGAGCCAGACGGTGAGGATCCCCACCGCGAGGGCGCACAGGCAGAGAAGGAAGGACAGGATGGCCCGGAAGGTCATACCCTGTCCCCCTTCACGGCTCGAGCCGGCGCGTGCGTGCGTCGCGCGCACCGGAGATGGGCTGAGCGCGCCCGCGGATTGGCACGGCGCTCGGTGACTCCCGGCCCCAACGGTTTTTTAGTCACCAGCTGCCAGTACCCTTCGCGAGCGCGCTCTGTGAGGAAACGCTTGACGGTGCGGTCTTCTCCGGAATGGAAGCTGATCACCGCCAGCCTTCCGTCCAGGTCGAGGATCCGTTCGGCGATCCTCAACCCCGCGATCAACTCTTCCCCCTCCTCGTTAACTGCCCGCCTGAGGGCCTGAAAGCACTTTGTAGCGGGATGTATCTTCGTGCGGCGCGCACCGGACACGTGCGCGATCAGCTCGGCGAGCGCGATCGTCCTCTGGAACGGCACGCGAGCCCGCGCCTCGACGATCGCCTTGGCGATCTTGCGCGACTTGCGCTCGTCGCCCTCGTAGTAGAACAGGTCGGCGAGATCGGATTCGTCCCAGTGGTTGACGATGTCCGCCGCGGTCCGGGACCGCGAAGGATCCATGCGCATGTCGAGCGGCCCGTCGGCCTGGAAGCTGAATCCGCGCGTCGGCCGGTCGAAGTGCAGGGAGCTCGCGCCGAGGTCGTACAGGACGCCGATCACTCCGCGCAGCTCCGCCTCGGCGACGATCCGCTCGATGCGGGAGATGCGCCCGTGGACGATGCGCACGCGATCGCCGAACGGCTCGAGCGTGGAGCTCGCGATCTCGACCATCTCGGGATCCTGATCGATCCCTAGGAGCTTCACGTTCGGGAAGGCCTCCAGGATGGCGCGCGCGTGTCCCCCGGCGCCCAATGTTCCGTCGACGATCCACCCCGAGATCTCCGCCGGATCGTCCTGATCCGCGAGCACCGAGAGCACGGCCGGGACGAGGACCGGCTCGTGAATCCGCTCGGTGTCACCCATCAGGCTCTCCCCCCCCGGAGCGATCATCTCCTCCTGTCGAAGACCTCAGCCTTCGCCCTCCTCCGCGAATTCCTCCCCCATGAGAATCACGCCCAGCTCGTCGAAGTCGTCGTCGTTCCTGCTGGTGAACGCCTCCCAGTCGCTCCCGCTGTCGAGCTCCTCCCAGCGGGCGCGGTCCCAGATCTCGGCGCGGTCCGCCACGCCGACCATGACGACGTCCTTTCCGATGCCCGCGAATTCGCGTAGCTTCTCGGGTAGGACGAGACGGCCGGAGCCGTCGAGCGTGCACAGATGCGTCTTCGAGAAGAACTTGCGCTGGATCCAGCGCGCCTTGGCCCCGCCGAAGGGCTGGGTGCGCAGCCGCTTGAGCAGGACCTCGAAGTGCGACTCGGCGAACAGGAAGAGGCAGCCCTCGAACCCCCGGGTCAGCACCACGCCCAGGTGCCCGTCCTCGTTGCGCACCAGAGTCTTCTGGAAGCGCTTCGGGACGAAGACCCTCTTCTTCGCGTCGAGGGTGTGTTGGGACTCACCCCAGAACACCGTTCACCCCCTCGTTTCGTGCCTCTGTTGCCACTTGATGCCACCCTGCGCCATTCGTCTGATCCTAACCCCCACTCACCCCCCTGAGAACGTCCGAGAAAGGAAATCGCAAGGGGGTGGCGGCCCCCTGAGGGGGTACGACCCGGCCCACCCGCTAGGGCTTGGGGGGTCCCCCGAACCTTCCCCAAGATATTGGGGGTGCCTTCGTGGAAAGCTCGCGGCCACGAATGGCGTCTTTTCGGGCCCCTCGGCTCCGCCCGCGCCCCCGGGCGGCGCTCCCGGGCTCCGCGCGGGCGCCGGGTCAGTGGGATCTCACTTCGGCGGCGGTTCCGGCCGCGCGGAATCGCCTGGCTCCGGCGCCGCGGCGGAGGGGGGCTCCGCGGGGCTCTCGGGGTCCTCGTCCGGCCCCTCTTCGCCGTCCTCCCCGCCCGCGCGGGTGGCCCGCGCGAGGACGTCCTCGATCGCGGCGCCCTCGAAGAGGCCCTCGAGCTGCTCCCGCAGGGCCCCGGCCCGCTCGGGGGTGAGATCGAACACGAAGACCTCGAGCTCCTGCTTCGTGCGGGGCCGGCGGACGAGCATCGCCTCCCCCGCGGCCGACCGGCGTACGCGGACCAGCTTCAGCCGTCGCTTGCGCATCAGGAGCAGGCAGAGCAGGTAGCGCAGCTCCTGTAGCGGCTCCTCCTCGCGTCCCTCGAGGGCGGTGAAGAGCCCCTGCACCGCCTCGAAGTCCACCGCGAGGCCGCGCCGGACCTCGGCCCGCCTCCGGGTGCGCCACCAGATCAGGTCCTCCGTCCCGTCCGCCTCGCGCCGCGCGCGGAAGCAGGCGTCGCAGTGGTCCTCGCGGAAGAGCCCCTCTCCCGAGAAGCGGAGGACGGAGAACATGGCCTCGCCCTCCTCGAAGATGCGCTCGCACTCGGCGCAGCGTTCTTCCTTGGTGTGGATCTTCCAGTCGGCCATGGCGCGGAGCTCACAGTATGGGGTGCCGCGAGTCGTCTGGCATCAACGCTCCGCCCGATAGATCGCTTCGAGCCGATCGACGATCGCCTCGAGCGTCGGCACGGCGGGCCGTCCCCGGGCCACGCGGTCGTAGAGGGACGGGTCGCTCGCGAGGGAGCGGATCGCCTCCGCGAGGCCGCCCACGTCGTTCCGGGGGAAGGTGAGCCCCGACACCCCGTGTTCCACAGCCTCCGCCATCCCTCCCTGGTCCGTGACGATCACCGGCATGCCGTTGCGGTACGCCTCCTGGATCGTGATGGGCATGTTCTCGTACCACACGCTCGGCACGACGAGCACGTCGAGGGTGCCGAGCACCTCGTCGAGTCGCGGCGGATCGAACGGCCCGTGGAAGTGAACGGCGAGCCCCTCGGCGTCGCGCCGCAGCTCCGCGGCGTAGTCCGGGAACCAGTCGAGGTGGCCGTGCACGTGCAGCTCCGCGGGATCGTCGGCGAGCCGGCCGAACGCCCGCACGAGCAGGTGCAGGCCCTTGGAGAAGTAGATCCCCCCGACGTAGCCCACGCGCAGCGGCTGCGAGGAATCGCGCGTCCGCGGGGGGCGGTGGGGCCCCGGGTAGCCCGCCTTGAGCACCTCGCAGTCGTCCGCGCGCAGCCACCCCGCTCGCTCGAAGACCTCGGCGAGGAAGCGGGACGGACAGACGACCACGTCCGCGAAGGCCAGGTCCTCGCGGTGCTTGTGGAATCGCTCGCGGGCAACGAAGCGGAGGGGATCCTGCCCCGCCAGCTCGCGGCTCGCCTCGTCCCAGAGCGCGGGGCGCAGGGGATGGCGCGCGAGGCAGTCGGTGCAGCGGCCCTCGACGCCCTCCGTGCAGAGCTCGCCGTCCGAGCGCAGCAGCGTGGACGCGTCGCAGAGCAGCCAGTAGTCGTGCAGGGTCACGACGACCCGCGCTCCGGCCTCCCGGGCGATCCGCACCGCCGACGAGCCCCAGATCGCCAGGTGGTGGAAGTGGACGACGTCGGGCCGGATCTCGTCGACCAGCCGACGGAAGACCTCCGCGGAGCCCCGCTCGTGCCACGTCTCGCGCACGTCCGCGTACTCGCGCTGGTGCACGACCTCGATCGTCTTCACTCCGTCGAGCTCCCCACGGCGCACGCTGCCCTCCTCGGCGGACAGGTCACGCTCGGTGAAGAGCGCGGTGACGTCGTGCCCCCGCCGCGCGAGCTCGGCCCCGCTCTGGTGAGCATGGATCTCCGAGCCGCCGGTGTGCAGCGGCAGGTAGTCGTGCAGGACGATGAGGATCTTCACGCGAGGTGACTCACTCGAAGCCTAGCTCCTCGGCGGTTCGCGAGGAAAGGGCGCGATCCCACTCGCGCTCCGCCGCGCGCAACGACTCGGCCCGCGCGGGATCCTCGGGAGGAGCGGGGGGAACGTCCCCGTCGGCGATCTCGCGGTAGACGGCGAGCACGCGGTCCACGTGGCTCGCCACCGAGGGGACCAGCTCCTCGACCGCGGGGAGCTCGCGGCGCAGCCGGTCGACGAGCTCCGGCTCCTCGAGCAGGCGGCGCAGGGCGGCGGCGAGCGAATCGGGATCGCGGGGCTCGTAGAAGAGCGCGCCGCGGGTCACGCGCTCGGGGAACGCGCCGGCGCGGGGCAGGACCATGGGCAGGCGGAGGGCGACCGCCTCGTCCACCACGAGGCCCCAGGACTCGAGCGCCCGCGTGCCGCTGACCATGGCGTGGGCGGCGGCGACGGGGTGGGCGGAGAGCTCGCGCTCCTCGAAGGGGCCGTGGAATCGGACGTCCAGGCCCGCGGCCATCTCGCGCAGGCGGGCGGTGTACGCCTCCTGGACCTCGCCCCCCGCCAGGTGCAGGGCGACCCGCTCCGGCGCGGGAAGTCGCGCGATCGCCTCGAGGACGAGGTCGGCGCCCTTGAGCGGATGCAGGTGCCCCCAGGCGGCGAGGACGAGCCGGCCGTCCTCCCCGGGAGCAGGCGGCGCCTCGCCCGGGCGCAGGTCGAGGTCCCGGCCGTGGGGGACGACGCGCAGGGCGAGCCGGTCCGTGTCGAGGCCGAGGAACCGCTCGACGTTCTCCGCGTGCGAGCGGGTGGGCACGATTACCGCCCGCGCCTGCTCGAGCTCGCGCACGAGGTCCGCCCGGCGCGCGTCGAAGACCTCGACGAGGGCGGCGCGATCCATCCACGGCGTGAGGGGCGGCATGCGTCCCGCGCACTCCAGGCACGGATCGTGGGCGAGGGGTTCCTCGCAGAACTCCTGGGTGTGGTAGGGAACGCGGAAGGAGAGCAGGCACGTCGTCCACAGGTCGTGCAGGGTCACGATCGCGGGAATCCCCTCGCGCGCGGCGCACGCCACCAGGTCGCGGGACAGACGGATCCAGTGGTGGACGTGCACGAGGTCCGGGCGCTCCTCGCGCAGGATCTCGCGGAAGCGCTCGCTCACGCGCGTCGAGAGGCTCTTCTGCCAGTGATCGAAGAACAGGTCGTCGCGGTGGATGCGCCGCACGCGGATCCCGGCGCCGGTGATCGGGTCCTCGTCGACGGCCTCGCTCGTGCGGAAGCCCTCCTCGTACTGCATGGAGCCCGCCACGACGACGACCTCCACCTCGCGCGAGGCGAGCCCCCGCGCGAGAGCCTGCACGCTGTTCTCCGTTCCGCCCACAATCTCGGGCGGGTAGCCGTGCGCGACGAGGAGGACCTTCATGCGCTCTTTCCCGCGAGCTCGGCGTAGCGCTCCTCCATCTCCTCGGCGCTCGTGCGCATGTCCTTCACCGGCTCGCCGTCGAAGGCGAGCTCGGTCAGGCATTCCGGTTCGCGCAGCACGCGGGCGAGCGCGTCGGTCAGGGCGGGGATGCTCCCGACGTCGAACCGCCACCCGTCGCGGCCGGGCTCGACGAGCTCGGCCATCCCGCCGTAGTCGGAGACGAGCAGCGGCGTTCGCGTGGCGCGGGCCTCGTGGATCGTGAGCGGCGAGTTCTCGAACCACGTGCTGGGAACGACGAGCAGGTCGATCTCGCGCAGGGCACTCGTCACCTCCTCGCGGCGCAGCCCGCCGCCGAGCCTGCCTCCCGTCTCCGCGGCCAGCCGCTCGAGCTTCGCCACGTACCCCGGGTTGTGCGTGGGAGGGCCGTACACCGTCAGCGTGCTCTTCGCGGTCAGCTCCGCGGGAATCCGGCCCCATGCCTCGAACAGCAGGTGCGGCCCCTTGTGCGGCGCGAGGGTGCCGATGAACGCGATGCGGGTCTTCTCCGAGGGGAGGCGCGCGAAGTCGCGGTAGGGATCGAGCTCGAGGCCGTAGGTGACGTGCTCGATCCGGTCGTCGGGGATCCCCCATTCGAGGAGGCGGTCGCGCAGGAAGCGGCTCGGGGCGACGAACCGCGCCACGTTCGGCACGAGCCGGGCGCGGAGCTCGTCGTCCCGGCTCCGCGCCGCGCGCTCCATGGCCAACGCGCGCGCGGGATCGACGGGCGGGACGTGCCCCGTCGCCCCGTTGGCGTCCCTCCGCAGCAGGTTCTTCGCCCCCCGGGCCGCGGAGCCCAGGTCGATCCCCGTGGCGGAGCGTACCTTCGCGATGAGCTTCGCCGACCGCCGCTCCGTCGGGGTCTGGTTGTACTTGAGCGTCGCCAGGCAGGTCCCGCAGCGCTCACGATCGATCGTGTCGCACGTCGCGCCGTCGTCGTGGACCCGCTGCCCGAAGCGAGCGCATTGCAGCCAGTAGTCGTGCAGCGTGTAGATCACGGGAATCCCGCGCCGCGCGGCCTCCTCGACGCAGCCGATCGAGAGGTACAGCAGGTGCATCACGTGCACCACGTCGGGCTCGAGCTCGTCGAGGAGCCGGCCAAAGACCTCCACCGCCGGCGGCCAGTCCCACGTCTCGCGGAAGTCCTCGTAGAACAGGTTGTTCACGAGCTCGTACACGGGCAGCCCGTCCCACTCGCGTCGATCGAGGCGCAGGTGCGGCCGCCCGATGTCCTTCTCGGTGGTGAAGATCGCGACCTCGTGCCCCCGCTCCTGCATCCGCTTGGCGAGCTGCCAGGTGTAGATCTCCGTCCCCGCGGGGTGATTCGGCAGGAAGTCGTGACTGACGTACAGGATCCGCATCGGGGACAGGCTATCGGATCCGGGGAGTCATGCACTCAACCATCTCGCGATCGCCCACCACCCTCGGAGGATGCCGTCGAGGATCCGGGCCGCGAGACGCGCCGGCGCGCGGGCCATGAGCGAGGGCGAGAAGGTGAGCGGTCCCCCGACGAGGAGGTCGCGGTCGCGCACGCGACGTCGCGCCTGCACCTCCCGGCGCTTGCGCATGGTGCTCCTCAGTCCGCGAAAGAAGTCGACCTTGCCGCGGAGGTGAGCGCCGAGGTGCCCTTGCAGGATGGTGAACAGGAGCCAGACGAGCTCGTAGACCACGAGCCCCGGGAGCGCCACGAGGAGCGTCCGCCACCGGTAGTTCTTCGCGATGAGGAACCAGCGATTGCGCGAGTGGAGGTAGGCCCGCCGGCGCGGGTACCCCCCGCCGCGGAAGCTGAGCCCGGTCGTGCCGCCCTTGTGCAGGACGATCGCGTCCTCGACCGCGACGATCTCGTGGCCGGCCTGCCGCAGGCGCAGCGCCATGTCGAAGTCCTCGGCGAGGTAGAAGAAGTCCTCGTCGTAGCCGCCGCAGGCCAGCACCGCCTCGCGATCCACGAGCGGGCAGATGCCGATCATCGCGCTCGTGGGGACGACGCCCTCCCCCACCGCCTCGGCGAGCGGCGCGTAGAAGTTGCGCAGCGAGAGCAGCCCCACGTAGTGGAAGTCGCCGGCGTCGTAGTGCACGCGGTCGGGCTCCGCGTGGATGACGCTGCGCGGCTGCGCGGCGACGCATCCGGGTCGCCCGGTAACGGCTGTCCGCAGCTTCTCCACGACGTCCGGCCGGAGCACCACGTCGTTGTCCACCGCGAGCACCCAGCGGTGGCGAGCCCGTCGCATGCCCTCGTTGCGCGCCGCGCCCGGGCCGCGGTTCTCGGGGAGCTCCACGACCACGACGTCGGGATACCTCTCCCGCACGAGGGCCACGCTGCGGTCCTCGGAGGCGTCGTCGACGAGGAGGATCTCGTCGATCCCCTCCTGGGCGAGGAGGGAGTCGAGGCACTCCTCGAGATAGTCCTCGCCGTTGAAGTTGCAGACGACGGCGCTGATCCGCGCTCGGGGCTCCGGCTCGCTCACGAGGAGAGAGTTTGGGGCGAGGGGCGCCCGCCAGGCCAGTCTCCTGCGAAAAAACGGCCCCCCCGGGGGGATCTCCCGCGGCGGGAGGAGCGCGGACCCCTCAAGAATCGCCCGAATCGTGTCGATCCAGCGGTGGGTCGTATCCGGCCCTCGCCCCCCCAACCACGAACGGCATGCACACCGGTATCACCCCCTCGGAAGACGATCTGATCGTCGAGGTCGTCGAGCCTCCTCACTCCGGCGTCCGCGCCCTCCTGGTCGCGGCCCAGAGCCACGGGGAGGACGCACGAATCACCGCCGATTTCCCGGCCGACGCCGGGCCGGCCTTGCCGATCGGCTCCCCGGTCCTGGTCCGGTTCCACGGAGGCCCCCTGTCGACGGTCCGCGAGGTTCCGGGGCAGGTCGTCTTCCGCAGCTCCGACCTGATCCGCCAGCGCTACCAGTTCCTGTTCCCCGGCGCCGTGCACCGCGCCCTGGGTCCCGTCGTCAACCGACGGGGCGCGATCCGGGTGCACCCGGACGAGGAGGAGCCGGTCCCCACGACGATCTGGGCGATCGACGGGCCCCACCGGTTCGAGGCGGAGCTGCTCGACGTCTCGGGCACGGGAATCTCGATCCGGGTCGCCGAGGAGGACGAGCGGAAGCTCCTGGGGTGCTGGCAGGTGAGGGTCCACCTGGAGCTGCCCGAGGAGAAGACGCCGGTCGAGATCAACGGCCACATCCGCTACCGACAGCTCCTCGATGACGGCGTGAAGTTCGGCATCGAGTTCCCCGACGCGGGTTCCCCGGGCGTCCGCTACCACCAGGAGCGGATCTACCGGTACGTCATGGTGAAGCACTCCCGGGACCTGACGCGCCGAAGCCCGTACATGAGGAAGCGCCGGGCCTCGTAGGCTTCGCACACGGCGAGGCGGTTCGCGATCCCCGTCCCTCGCGAGGTCGGCGAACGCAGGGAGCTCTCCGTACGGTGGACTGCGAGGGTGAGGGGGGACGACGCACGAGCGTTGCGGCCCCCCTCACCCTCGCAGTCCACCGTACGGAGAGCTCCCTGCGTTCGCCGACTGTGTGGGGAGCTGTGATGCTCGGGCGTCGTCCTTCCCGACCTTCGCAGTCCCCTGTACGGAGAGCTCCATGCATACGTCGATCGCGGGGGTTCCCGGCCCCCGCACGGTGCCCGTCTTCACCTGCTCGCGGAAGGCCGAGAGCGCCGTCTCGAGCTGGCCGACCATGTCGTCGATGGCCAGCGCCATCCCCTCGGAGCTGCCCTCGCGCAGCGAGCGCCCCGAGCCCAGCGCCGTCGAACGGTCTTCCACGGTGCTGCTGCCCGTCGCGTTGAGCAGGAGCGCTCTCGAGGGGATGTCGAACACGGAGGCGCTGACGAAGGTGTGGGTCTCGTTCTCGTTGCCCGGAACGACGTAGGCCCCGAGGATCGTCCAGTACGTGATGGACGCGGTGTTGAGGTCCTCGATCTGCCGCTGGTCATAGGAGATGAGCGCGATCACGTCGATGCCGAGCATCGCGCGCAGCTGATCCAGGTTCTCGAAGCCCCCGCCGGCGATCACGTAGGTCGACGGCACGATCTCGATCCCGGACGTCTCCTCCGTCTGGAGGAAGGCGTCGCGCACGCGCTCCAGCAGGCGTTGTTTCTCGCTCTCCTCGAGCCCGGTTGGGTAGTAGCCCGTCTGTTCCTCGGGCACGAAGGCCACGCCCACCCGCAGAGGAAGCTCGAGGTGCACGTCGGTCGGCGGCTGCGCGGGCTTGCCCTCCGGGTAGAGGTAGTCGAGCACCCCGGCGCTGCGCTGCGTCGAGGAGGTGGCGCACGCCGACGCGAGCACGAGGACCGCGAGCCCGATCAACGCCGGCAGGCGGCCGGAAGACGCGGAGGTTCCCTGCTTCATGGCTTCCGTTCTCCTTGGTGAGCGACGAGGACGGATCCTATCCGACCGCGCCGGCCGGCACACGTTCCGCGGTTCGCGCCGCAGCACGGCGCTCGCGATCAGTCGCCGAGCCCGAGGCCGTCGGTCAGCTTCTTGGCCTGATCGCCCAGGCCGCTCGCCTCGATCATCGTGCGGAACTGATCGATCTTCTCCTGGTACGACGGAGGCAGCAGGTCCGTCAGGGTCTCGAGCTAGGCGAGGGCGGTCTTGGCCAGCTCCAGCTTGTCCTGCTCGAGGTAGCCGGTGATCTGCGAGATCAGGTCGTCCGCTTGCGTCTTGGCCTTCTCGGCGGTGTCCTCGACCTTCTCGACGGCGTCCTCGACCCCGTCGGTGACCGCGTCCACCGGATCCTGAGCTGCGGGATCGGCGAGATCGGATCCGGATCCTCCATCCTGGTCGGCCGAGGGATCGACCTTCGAGGGTTCCTCTCCTCCGCAGGCGACGAGTCCCACGGAGAGGGCGAGGGTCAAAGCCCATCTGGCATGCATCATCGGAAGCTCCTGGTCGAAAGAGAGTCGGAGAGGCCGACAGTCTACACCATGGCCGCGAGGCCGCGGCAACTGCGGAACCGGTGAACCGATCGCGCCGCTGGGGGACCTCGACGGCATGCTGCGCATCACGAACCCGCTCGACGTCACGATCGGGACGTTCTGAGCGGCTTCTGCCTCAATCGGGGATTCTCTCACTCCACCGACCGAAGCGATGACTCAGCGAATCGGGGAGAGCCGGATCAACAGATCCTCGGTACCGGCAACGACCTTTTCGATGCGCGCCTCGGCGAAGGTCGGGGGCAAGGGCTCGCCGTCGTCGTCGTGGTGCGGGACCGAGACCTCGATCGTGTAGGTGCCGGGTGCCAGCCCGGAGAGTCGGAAGAGGCCCCCGCGCCGGCTCCACGTGAATCGGTCGGTGCCCCCCTCCTGCTCGGCGGTCAGATGGAGGGCCGCCCCTTCGATTCCCTCGCCGTCGGCGTCGATCACCTGACCCGCGATGATCGGCCCGAGTGGCGGAGCGACGACCTCGAGGTCCGTGATCCCCTCCCCCGAGCTCACCTCGATCGTCTCGTCGGGAATCGGGGGTCGGCCCGCCGCGCGCACCGCCAGCTCGTAGGAGCCCGGGGCGAGCTCGCCGAAATGGAATGCGCCGTCGGGGCCCGTTCGCTTCTCGCGCCAGCCGACGTAGGAATCCACTGCGTGCAGGCGCTCCGAGCGACCGAAGCGAAGCCGATCCTTGTTCCAGCCCCGGAGCTCGACGTAGGCTCCCGCGACAGCCTCGCCCGATTCCTCGACGATCCGCCCCGCGATCCACGCCGGGGGACGCATCCGGATGTCTCCGAGGTCCAGCTCCCGACGCTCGAGCTCGTCCGGGGGGAGATCGAAGACGAGCGTCGAGAAACCGTCCGCCGCGAGGAGCACGCAGTGGGGAAGGTCGGCGCGAGCGTCCGCGATCTCGAAGCGGCCGTCGTCCCCGCTCACCGCCGAAGGCCAGTCGATGCGCGGCGTCGTGCCCTCGAACGAGCTCGCCACCGCCGTGGCCCGCCCGCCAGCAAGAGGCTCGTCGCTCGAATCGAGGAGGCGACCGAGGATCCGACGGGCGGGCAGGAGCTCGAAGTCCAGCCGCGCCTCGCCGTTCTCTGGCTCGGGTCGAGCGCGCTCCAGCCGACCGTACCCCTCGGCCCGCGCGTGGATCCCCGGCCAGAAGTCCGTGCCCACTCCCTCGAGCACGTAGTACCCCGTGGCGTCGGTCCTCGTCGAACGCAGGAAGGCCCACCCGTCTCCCACTTCCGCGCCCGCGACGGGGAGCCGGGTCCCGGCGTCCACCACGAAGCCGACGAGCGTGAATCCCTCGACGACCTCGAGGTCCAGGACGTGCTCCTCGCCGGGCGCGACGGAGAAGCTCTTCCAGGGCGGCGCGGGGTCCGCGGGGGGAACCGCCTCCATCGTGTACTCGCTCGCGGCGAGCCCCTCGATTCGGTAGCCGCCCTCGGCATCCGTGGTCGTCGCGGCCCAGACGACGGGGTTCATCACGTCTCCCCCGTACAGCCGCACCCTCGTGCCGGGGATGGGCGCGCCGTCCGCGGCACGGGTCACCCGCCCGCGGACGAGGGCCGCCCGGGTGAGCCGTACGATGACGAACCGGCCCCCGAGGCAATCCACGATGACCCGGGGGGCGTAGACGGGGTGAGGATCGGCCGGCACGTGCAGCTGGAACGAGACGCCCGGCGCGACCTCGAACACGAATTCGCCCTCCGCGTCGGAGCTCGTCTCGGCCAGCACGTGCTCGGGAGAGGGGAAGCGGAAGTCGGGGACCTTCCCCGCCCCCGCCTGCCGTCGCCGGAGCTCGACGCGAAGCCCGGGCACCGGGCGATCCTCGGGATCGAGAATCCGCCCGCGAAGGAGGGTCGCGTCGTCCGGCATCCGCGCACCGAGCTCATCGCGGCTCGTCCCGACGGCGATCCGCTCCGGACCGCGAGCGTCGGTCGCGTCCCGCAGCACGACTCCCTCCCCTGACTCTTGCGGATCGGGGGGCGCGGGGCGAGTCCCGCCCGGTCCAGGCACGGAGGCCGGCGTGTCGCCCGCCGGCCACCACGCGAACAGACCGAACGCGACGAGGAGCGAGGTCACGACGGCGACGAGCGCCCCCGCAGTCCATTTCCTTCCCCGCGACGAGTCTCCCATGGCGATCCTCCTGGGGGAGGGTATCCGGAGTGACCGCTCGGTTACCCGTTCGAGCGCGTTTCCCCCCGCGAGCGGCACGGAAACGGGCTCGCACGCCGCGCGTATGGGAGCCCGGTACTCTGCCGTCCACCGCCCGCCTCGTGAGGTCTTCGATGCCCACCCGCCGCTTCCTCGCCGCGCTCCTCCTCTCGACCGTCTTCCTCCCCTCCGCCCCGGACGCGCGGGAGCTCCAGGACGAGCCGCCGACGATCGCCGTTCTCGGCTCGTCGGTGGCCGCGGGGTGGGTCACGAGCCGGGAGGAGAAGCACGACCTGGGGAACGGGTGGGCGGCGCGGCTGGGGCGGCTGCTCGAGCCGCGCGGTTCCCGCGTGGTGAACGTCTCCGTGCCCGGCGACACGACGCGCTCGGTGCTGGCCCGGATGGCGCGGGACCTCGAGCCCACGGACGCGGACTTCGTCGTGATCGCTCTCTCGCTCGCGAACGAGGGGCTCGTCGAGGACCGCGAGGCGGCCGTGGCGAGCTTCCGCGAGGGCCTCCTGCAGATCGTCGACCGGTGCGCGGAGGAAGGGCGGATCCCGATGATCGGGCTCTGCTATCCCTACGATGGCTACGACGCCGAGGACTACGCCGCGATCCGGGAGACGAACCTCTGGATCCAGGAACTCGGCCTTCCCTGCGTCGCCTTCCTCGGGGCGCTCGACGACGGAGCGGGTCGCTTCGTCGACGGGTGCACCTACGACGAGGGCCACCCCGACAACCGCGGTCACGAGGAGATGTTCCTGACCGTCGTGCCGTCGCTCTTCGAGGCGGTGTTCGAGGGGAAGCCGGAGCCCGAGCGTCCGGGCGACGCGAAGCCCACGACGGTTCGCGCAAGCGACGGCCCCGCGCCGCTGAGCTTGGTGCCGGAGGACGTGATCCACTCCTTCACGACGAGCTTCCGCTTCCGGACCGAGGGCCACCAGGGAGTCCTGGCCGCGGTGCGGGTCGGCGAGGGGACCGCGACGATCCATCTCCAGGGGATGGGCCGCCTCGCCTACTACGCCGCCGGGGGAGCCGCGATCGTCAACGAAGGCTCGCTCGCGAAGGGCCGCTGGCACGACGTCTCGCTCGTCCACCACCACCTCCTCGGACGCACGGAGCTCTTCGTCGACGGGAAGCCGGCGGGATCGGTGGAGGAACGGCTCGAGCCTCGACAGCTCGTCCTCGGCGGCTCGCTCGACGCCGCGCGACCTTCCCCGAAGACGACGGAGTACCGCGACTGGTGGATCCACCGCACCGCGCTGACGCCCGACGAGGTGCTGGCCTTGCGCAAGGGGGCGGTGCTCCCGGCGAGCCTCGAGGTCTACGCACCGCTGGACGACCTCGCTCTCGAGCCCGAAGGCGAGGTCGAGAATCGCGCCCAGAGCACGTCGCGCGTCGTGTCCCGCCCCACGAAGTCCGCCGCCGCGCTCGCCCGCCTCGAGGCGCGGATCGAGCTCGCGGCGAAGGAGCGCGCCGCGGAGCCGGTCTTCGAGGAGCCGGAGATCGTGGAGCTCGCGCCCGCCCTCCTCGACGAGTACGCGGGCGAATACGAGCTCGGCCCCGGCGACTCGCTCGTCGTGAAGCGCGACGGCGCGCGCCTCCTCGTCGTCGACCGCGGCATGACGACGCAGCTCCACGCCCTCTCCAAAACCACCTTCTTCATCCGCACCGTGGGCGAGCCCCGCGTCGTCTTCGAGCGCGACGACAGGGGCGAGGTCTGCCGGCTCGTCCTCGAGATGGGCGGGACGAAGGTACCCGCGCGACGAGTGAAGTAGCCCGGGCCGTCAGTCGAGCACGAGCTCGACCACCATCCGCCCGCCCGCCTCGGTCTCGCGCAGGATGCGGCCCTGGCCGTCCACCCAGAGCTTCAGGGGCGTTCCCGCGATCACCACGTCACAGACGGTGCAGTCGTGCGACGCTCCGCCCACCTCGATCGCCTCCTTCTCCCCCACCGTGATCTGGACGGGGAGGATCTGCATCGAGCTGGGGTGGAAGACCTTGATGAGGAACGTCGCCGGCTCGTCCCGCGGCATGGCCGCGAGCAGGAACGCGTAGCCCGAGAAGTTGTTGTTGTCGAGCAGGTAGATCTCGTCGGGAAGCGGGATGTTCCACTCCCGGTCGGGTCGGCCCGTCTGGACCGCCTCGCCGTGGACGCCCTCCTCGTCGAACGTGCAGTCGACCGTGTACTCCACGGTCCCCACCTTCCCCTCGAGGGAGTACGCGAGGGGACGCCCGTTCCCGTCGATCTGGAATCCCCCGGTGACGACCTTCGCTCCCACCTCCAGGGCGGTGGTGCACGTGATGACGGTCTCGCCGTCCTCCGTCTCGATGCTCTCCACGGTGAAGGAGTCCGTGCCGGCCAGGGAGCCGTCGACGGTGTACGTGAAGGTGTAGGTCTCCCCCGCCTTCCACAGCGGGTTCGCGAAGGAGCCGAGCGTTCCCTTCGGCGCCTCCTCCCCGGTGCCGAGGCGATGCTCGAGGATCTCCATCTCCTCGGGCATGAACCCGGCCTGCGTGCCGAGCCGGATGTGGCCGGAATCCACGAAGTCGACCTCCTTCGCGGTGCAGTCGACCGGGATCCAACCGGCCTCGCCCATCCAGACCTCGGTCCAGGCGTGCTGTCCGAAGCAGCCCCCGTAGTTCGGCGCGTACATGCACCCCGAGACGACGCGCGAGGGGATGCCCACGCCGCGGCAGAAGGCGACGAGCAGGCGGGAGTGCGAGCCGCACTCGCCCCTGCGCGAATCGAAGGTGGCGCGGGCCGAGCCGCCGGGAATCTCGTAGACGATCTCGTCCGCCACCCACCTCGAGAGGCGGACTGCGGCGTCCCAGGAATTCTCGGCGCCCTCGGTCAGCTTCTCCGCGAAGTCGATCAGGATCGGATCGTCCGCCTCGAGGAGGAGCTCGGGCTCGAGCAGCTTCGCGAGCTCCTCGTCGCCGCCCAGGTCGGGCGGGAACACCGGCGCGTTCTCACCGCCGTAGCGCGGGTGGGCGATCTCGAAGACGCCCTCGACAACGTTGTTCGTCACGGTGCCGGTGAACTTCTGCCCGGGCACGTTCAGGCTCTCCGCGGTCACGACCTCGCCGGCGGTGTTGAGCTTCGCACGCACCTTCATGTAGCTGATCGACGCGAAGTCCGCGATCCCCACGTCGACCATCGCGAGCAGCAGGTCGTTCAGCTCGGCCCGCTTGATCTTCCCGATGACCGCGGGCGCGGCGCGGTAGACGGTCATGCCGGTGGAGAGCTCGATCCGGAACATGCGGCCGGTCTCGGCGTGCGCCCAGAGCGTTCCCGCGAGCCCGGTCCCCGTGTCCACGAACTCGAAGACGTGGCACGGGTGCTCGACACCCTCGAGGGTGGCGGTCTTCTCGCCGCGGTACGTGGCCGTCATGTCGCTGACCTGGCACGTGTTGAAGTCGAAGGACCGGTAGGTCTTCTTGGCTCCCTCGTGCGCGGCGAGGTCCTCGAGGAGGAAGCCGAAGTGGAGCGGATCGTCGACCCGCACCTCCGGATCGAGGGCCACGGTCGTGGGTGCGCCGCCCGCCTTGGGCGTGACCCGGGCCTCGTCCTCGCCGATGTCCACCGTGTTGCCGAGGACCATGGAGCCCATCTCCGTCCGCGAGTCGAAGTAGACGACGCGCCCCGTCTCGGGATCGAGGTGGTAGAGCTCCTCGACGTTCAGGTCGAAGGGTTGCTCGAGCAGGGTCATCTTGGCGAAGACGGTCGACTCGAGGACGCGCGGCTTCCCCGGCGCCTCGGGCTCGATGAGGGTCATCTCGAGGTAGCCCACCAGGGTCCCGCTCATGTCGAGACCGTAGAAGATCGTCTCCTTCTCCTCGGCGAGGGCGAAGACCGGGGCCAGGGGCAGGAGCAGGAGCAGGAGCAGGAATCGCGCGCGGGAGAGGAGGCACTTCATGGGAGGGCGGTCTCGGGGTGGGGTCCGTCGCTCCCGGAGGCCGCGGCTTCCGGGGACGATTGGACGGTGGCGATCGAGCACATCGTGCCAGGAAGGGGAATGGCCGCGCTACGTCGCGGGGCGGAATCGATTCGGGGGATTTCGGAGGGTCTTCTGCTAACGTGACGGGACCATGAAGACCGCTCTACTCGCCCCGCTCGTCCTCCTTCCCCTCCTCCCCGGCCCCCAGGACGCCGTCATGGAGGAGCACCCCGCCGTGCCCTTCGGTCGCTCCGTGGAGCGACCGAACCACCTGACGCCACTCGAGGCCAAGAGCGGCTGGCGGCTGCTGTTCGATGGAGAGAGCACCGAGGGGTGGGTCGGTCTGGGCGAGGACGGCTCGCTCGACGGCTGGGACGTCGTCGACGGCTGCCTCCACCGCGCGAAACCGGCGCGGGACATCGTCACCACGGAGGAGTTCGGCGACTTCGAGCTCGAGTTCGAGTGGAAGGTGGCGAAGGGCGTGAACAGTGGGCTCAAGTACCGCCTCCAGAAGAAGGACGGGAGGGTGCAGGCCCTGGGCTGCGAGTACCAGGTCCTCGACGACGCGAACCGCGGCGAGCCCCCGATCCAGCAGGCGGCGGCGATCTACGCGATCCAGGAGCCGTACGGCAGCCGCCCCGCCCCCACCGGGGAGTGGAACCGCGCCCGCATCGTCGCGCGCGGGAACCTCCTCGAGCACTGGCTGAACGGCGTGCGCGTGTTGCGGATGGAGGTGGGGAGCGAGGAGTGGAACCGCCGCAAGGCCGCGAGCAAGTTCAGGGGCGTCGCGAGCTTCGGCGAGCCCACGACGAGCCCCATCCTCCTCCAGGAGCACGGGGGCGAGGTGTGGTACAGGAATCTCAAGATCCGCGAGTACGACGAGTGGCCGGGCGAGGAGGTCGTGCTCTTCGACGGGAGCAAGATCGAGGGCTGGCGCGAGCTCGGCGACGCGATCTACGAGGCGGACGAGGGCTCCATCCTCGGCCGCATCGGCGGCGGGGGGCAGAGCTTCCTCGTCACCGAGCGCAGCTTCGGCGACTTCATTCTCGAGGTCGAGGTAAAGACCGAGCTGCCCGGAAACTCCGGCATCCAGGTGCGAAGCCACCAGAGGCCGAACGGCCGGCTGTTCGGCTACCAGATCGAGATCGATTCCTCCGAGCGCGCGTGGTCCGCGGGCCTGTACGACGAGGCGCGCCGCGGATGGCTCCAGAACCTGAAGGACAACGAGCCCGGCCGCCGCGCCTTCCGGAACGGCGACTGGAACCTCTACCACATCGAGTGCATCGGCCCCTGGATCCGCGTCTGGCTGAACGGGGTTCCGACGGTCGACTACTTCGACACGGCCGATCTCGAGGGCGTGATCGGCCTCCAGGTCCACAGCGGCAACAACACCCGCGTGCGGTGGCGGAACTTCCGGATGCACGATCTGGGGCAGTGTCGCTGGACTCCGGTTCCGGGAGAGGCGGGCAAGGTCCTTGACGATCCCATGTTCGGATCACTCATCGAGGTTCCCGATGGCAATTATGCCCTCCGCCTCCGCTATCGGAGTTCCACCGGACAGGTCATGATTGGCGGAACCCCGGTCGAAGCGTGGCACGATGGGCAATCCGTGCAAGAGGAGCCGGACCTGCAAATCTACGAGCGCGGCACGTGGAGCCTACGAACGGTGGGCGAGTATCACGCCAAGCACCTCAAGCCTGGTGAGACGAACGAGTTGACCGCATGCTGTTTCGGGGGCCGCGTCATCGTTCACCTCAACGGACGATTGACCCGGCGGTTTCGCCACCTCTTCCGTTCCGGTCCGCACCAGGTACATATCGAAAAGCCCGCTCCGGAATCGGAGCCTCTCGAGATCGAAGCGGTCGAGCTGCTGGAGTGGGACTGACGCCCCCTACCAGCGGAACAACGCCGACGACCAGGTGAAGCCGCTGCCGAAGGCGGCGGAGCCGACGAGCATGCCACGCTGGAGGCGACCTTCCTTCTTCGCGATGGCGAGCCCGATCGGGATCGTGGCCGCGGTCGTGTTGCCGATGTCCTCGATCGTATTGAACACCTTCTCGGGCGGGATCTCGAGGACCTTGGCGAACTTGTCGTTGATGCGGATGTTCGCCTGGTGGTTCACGTAGAGGTCGACGTCGCCGGGCGCGAGCTCGTTCGCGTCGAGCACCTCCCTCATCACCTGCGGCATGCGCTTCACCGCGTGGGTGAACACGACCCGGCCGTTCATGCGCGGGTAGCCCTCGATCTCGGTGACGAGCTCGGGGGTCACGAAGGTGCGGTTCTGGCTGCCCGGCGATTGCCAGACGAGGTCCTCCGCGAACCGCCCGTCCGCGTGCAGGTGCACCGAGTAGACGCACGACTCGCTCGACGTCTTCGGCGAGACGTCCTCGACCTCGGTGGCGGACACGATCGCCGCGCCCGCGCCGTCGCCGAAGAGCACCCCCATCTCGCGCCCGCGCGTCGAGATGTCGAGACACTTCGACTGGATCTCCGCCCCCACCACGAGCACGTGCTTCGCCTGCCCGTCACGGATGTAGAGATCGGCCATCGAGAGCCCGTACAGGAATCCCGAGCACTGCTGGCGAATGTCGATCGCGGGAATCCCCGGCACGTCGAGGTGCGCCTGCAGGTAACACGCGCTGCCCGGGAAGAGCGCGTCGGGACTCAGGGTTGCGAAGACGATCATGTCGAGCTCGCCCTTGTCGAGCCCCGCATCCGCGAGCGCCTCCTCGCACGCCGGCACCGCCAGCTTCGAGGTCGACGTCGAGTCGTCCTGCGGCACCCACCACCGCTGCCCGATCCCCGAGCGCTGCCGGATCCACTCGTCCGTGGTGTCCATGTACCGGGACAGCTCCTCGTTCGGCACGACCCGCTCGGGCAGCGACATCCCGATCCCACTGATTCTCGATCGCAGCATGGTGGACTTCGTATCGAAGTTTCGATTGCCGGGCTTTAGCCCAACGGCAGCTCGAAGTCCTCGTGCGTGACCGGCCGGCGGTTCCTCAGGCAGTACGGGAGACTCCAGAGCACCGCCAGCGCGGCTTTGGCCAGGATCCAGAAGGCCCCGGGCGTCTCCTTGAGCGAGCGGCCGATGCCGATCGTGCCGACGGCGTCCGTCACCGCGCCCTCCTCCTCGGACCGCTCGCCGCGCAGGAGGACCTTGCCCGCGACCAGGAACGGCGCCTTGATCAGGTCCTCGAGGGGCGCGTACTTCAGCATCGTGATCCAGGCGTTTCGCGCGTGGAAGTAGAGGCTGCGCTTGCCCATCTGGATGCCGAAGGGAGTCTTGTGGTACGTGACGATCTCGGGATCCTGCAGCACGCGGTAGCCGAGGTTGAGCAGGCGGCACGTCAGGTCGCGCTCGTTGCCGTAGATGAACAGCCGCTCGTCGTACCACCCCGCCTTCTCGATCGCCTCCCGGCGCGCGAGGCTGCCGCAGCCGCGGAAGGTGCTCATGTAGCGGCGGCCCGCGGCCCGCGAGGCCTCGAGATAGCCCTCGGGCATCCCCGGCTCGACGACCTCGGTGGAGACGACGCCCGTGGTCTCCGGCTCGGACAGCAGCCGCTCCGTCGCCATCTCGAGCCAGCGCGGGGGCAGCGTGATGTCGTCATCGAGAATCGCCACGAGCGGCGTCGTCGCGCTGGCGAAGCCCACGTTGAACGTCTCGCACGCCCCGTAGGCCGAGCTCGGCATGACGATCAGCCGCACGTCCGGATACTCCTCGGCGACCATCCGCGCGGTGTCGTCCGTGCTGCAGTTGTCGACGACGACGATCTCCGCGAAGGGCAGGGTCTGGGCCCGCAGGCTGTCGAGGTTCTCGCGCAGCACGTCGGCCTTGTTCCACGTCGAGATCACCGCGGTGGTCGCAGGCCAGCCGCGGGGCTCGGCGGGCGTGGCCTCGGCGGCCATCGTCAACGCGAGCGCCTCGTTCACCGAGCGCTCGTACCGCGCGAGCTGCGTCGACGAGAGATCCGTGTAGCCCTCGACGAACTGCACGGCCGGATCCTCGATGTTCACCGTGCGGGCGCTGTCGAACGAGTTGCCCTTGGCCACCAGGTCCTGGTACTCGAGCTGGCTCGCGAGCCCCTCCACCGCGGTGCGCTTCTTCTCGTACACGCTCGTCGTGTCGAAGAGCACGCTCGGCATCGCGTGGATGTTCACGTCGTAGAGCAGGACGCGACGCTCGGGACCGCGGGCCAGGGCCGCGATCGCCGCCCGGGACACGGACCGGTGGTCCGCGTGCAGCTCCTGGGCCGAGGGGACGTAGACGAGCTCGGGCTCGTACTCGTCGAGCTCCGCGGCGAGCCGCTCGGGGAGGTCGGGGACGTCGGCGAGCTTCCCGTCCGGCAGATTGAGGAAGCGGTACTCGGCGTTCAGCCCGAGGGTGCCCGCGCCTCGCTGCGACTCGGCGATCCGCTTCCTCGCGATGTCGGAGGCGAGGCCCTCGGGATCGCCGGCCGATCCGTCGCTGACCACGACGATCCGGATCTCCGCCCCGTGCCCCGCCTGCAGCGAGAGCAGGCCCCCGCACCCGAAGATCTCGTCGTCGGGGTGGGGCGCGATCACCAGCACGCGCCGGGGGAGCGCGGCGGGATCGCCGAAGGGGGGGTAGAGGGCTTTCACGATTCGCCTCCGGGCTCGAGGAGGGAACGGTAGAGGACGTCCAGCTCCGCGGCGGCGTCGGCCGCGGTCCGACCGCGAGGAGTCACCGCCGCGCGCTCCGCGGTCAGCTTACCCGGCGAGTGGAACAGCTCCGAGAACGCACGCGTCCAGGCCGGAGGATCCTCCGCGGGCAGGGCCCGCCCCGCCTCGCCGACGCGCTCGGGGGGCGCCCCGCGGTCGGAGACCCACACCGGCAGGCCGAGGGCGAAGGCCTCGTCGAGGACCAGGCCGTAGGTCTCCCACGCCCGCGAGGGCAGGGCCACGAGGTGGGCGCCGCCCTCCGCGGCGAGGCGGCGGGGGAGCTCGGCGTGCTCGAAGCCGCCGTGGAAGCGGAGGTGCACGCCCCGGGCGCGCTCGCGGAGCTCGTCCTCGACCCCGTCCTGCACCGTCTCGCCGAAGAACGAGAGCTCGACGCGCCCGCGCTCCGGCTCCGGCAAATCGGCGAGCGCGTCCACGAGATCGGTGACCCCCTTGGTCTCGCCCATGTGGCCCAGGAAGAGCACGCGCAGCGTGCCCTCCCCCTCCCACGGGATCGACACGTCGGTGGGCTCCAGCGGCGAGCAGAGCCCGTGCGGGACGACGTGGAGCTTGTCGGGCGGCAGATCGATCAGGCCGCCGAGGCGGTCCGCGTGAGCCCGGCTCGGGAGGACGAGCAGGCTCGCGGCCGCGAGCTCGGCCTCCCAGGCCGCGGCGCGCAGGCGCAGGTGCTCGCGCAGGAGGTCCGGGTCGTACCGCGGCGCGTCGGAGACCGCGCAGAGCACGCACGGTTCGACGTCCCCGGGGTCGGGACACCGCTCGGCCGGCGCCACGGGCAGGCGGAAGAAGCGCGCGCAGACGGAGAAGTAGTCGTGCAGCGTGACGACCACCGGCATCCGCCGCGCGAGGTCGCGCACGAGCGTGCCGGTGAGCGTCGACCAGTGGTGCACGTGGGCCAGGTCGCAGTCGGCCGAGAGCTCCTCGATGCGATCGCGGAGGCGAGGACGATCGAGCAGGATCGCATAGGGCTCGTCGGGCAGGCGCGGGAGGAAGCGAACGGGCAGGCCGTCCACCACCTCCTCCAGCACGTCGGCGCCCTCGTGCGGTCGATCGGTGCCGCTGACGACGCGCACCCGGTGGCCGAGCGCGACGAGAGCGCGAGCCTGAGCGCGCACGACGGACTCCGTGCCCCCCTCGAAGTGGGGCGGAAAGTGCTGGGTGAAGAGGGCCAGGTTCACGGAGCCGTCTGCAGGAGAGCGAGGTCCTCGGGCGAAGGCTTCCCGAGCGGGGCGAAGGCCTCGCCGTGCTTCGCGTCCCCCGGGAGGTAGATGCTGCGCTGCGCGGTCACCGCGAGCGCCTTGTGGATGATGTCGACGTACTCGATCTGGCTCTGGTGCTCCTTCAGCGCGAGCACCTTGCGGTCGTACTGGGCGGAGATGTCGACGATCATGGTGGCGACGAGCGGCGTCCACACCTCGTACCCCCAGGCCTCGCCCTGGAAGTCGCCGAGCGCGAGCGCCATCCGCACCGCGCGGCCCACGGTGTGGTGGTCGAGGTGGTACTCGCCGACCCACGGGGCGTACACGATGTCGATCTCGCGGTCCCGGATCAACTGCGCGATCTTGTGCGCGCCGTACACCATCACGTCCGCGGAGGGGTGGAAGCCCTCCGGGTAGTCCCAGAA
The DNA here is from genome assembly GCA_964428225.1 of uncultured Planctomycetaceae bacterium. Taxonomy (GTDB): domain Bacteria; phylum Planctomycetota; class UBA1135; order UBA1135; genus JBFMCU01. The sequence continues at coordinate 15,238 of CAYRXS010000025.1, read as the reverse complement.
CTCGTAGTCGGTGAGGCTCAGGTGGGCTCCCGCGGCGATCGCCTCGCGCCGACGGATGGCGGTGAATTCCTCGGGCTCGTAGCGCGCTTCCGCGTCGCCGGCCTGACCGTTGCCCAGGATCACGATGTGCACCGGATCGCCCTGCTCCACGTGCAGGCAGGCGGTGCCGCCCACGCCGATGATGTCGTCGTCGGGATGCGGCGCCATGACGAGGACGTTGCCGCGCGTCGGACGCGAGCGGGGCTCGGGAAGAGGGGCTCGCTCGTTCATGCCACCTGTCCTCCGAAGATGCGGTCGCCGTACTGCGCCAGCTCCTCCACGCGGAAGGGCTCTTCGCGGCCCTCGGAGGACTTGCCGAACTGCCAGGCGCCCAGGAATTCGCCGGTGTCGAGGTCGAAGCCGCGCACGAAGTACTCGGCCTGGAACAGCCACGGCCAGGTCTCCTCGGGGAACGTCCAGGAGTCGCCCTCGCCGAAGATGCCGCCGGCCACGATGAACGTCGGGGCCATCGCGAGCTCGAGCACGAAGCGGCACGCGCGGGGCAGGGGCACGGTGACGGGCCCCTCGTGGTGTCCGAGGTGGTCCATGTCGTGCATCGCCCGGTACGAGCGCTCCTCGGGCCACCACCTCTCGATCCGGTTCAGGCCGTTGACGAAGAGGCGCCCCAGCGTCCCGTAGTACTTCTCGAAGTACCGCCGCTGGCTGATCCGATAGCGGCGCATCGGCTCGCCCGAAAACTGTTGCCCCACGCCGGCCGAGCGCGACCAGTGGTGCAGGATCCGCGCGCCGCCGTGGTGGATGAGCCGGTAGCCGCGCTTGGTCAAACCACGGAAGAGATCGGTGTCCTCGTAGTACAGGGGAAAGCGATCGTCCATCGGGGAGGGGAGCTCGTCGGCGACCTCGCGCCTCAACAGCACGCAGCACCCCGAGAGCATGTCGGTCTCGGTGGGTCCCGTCACGTTCCAGTACGGAAGCGTGGAGCGGAAGCGCCGGCGGCTGTACGAGCGGCAGCGCGCCGGGCTCATGTGGGCCAGGACCGCGCCGAGGTGCTCGCCCAGGGTGGGCAGCATGTTGCGGGGGAGGTTGATCTCGCCCAGGGGGTCCATGCTCGCGCGCGGATCGACGGCGCCGCACTCGGGGTGCTCGGAGAGGTAGTCGAGGAGCGCGCCGATGGAGCCGGGCAGGAAGAAGATGTCGGGGTTGAGGATGCCCACCACGTCGCCGGGCGCGCCGGAGGTCTCGGCGTAGGCGAGGTTCATGCCCGCGGCGTAGCCGCCGTTGTCCGCGCTGCGGACGACCTTCGCCCCCAGAGCCTCGATGCGCTCGAGGGCCTCGGTCTGGTCGTTCGGGGAGGCGTTGTCCACGACGACGATCTGCAGCGCGTCCCGCTCGCGATTCTCGCGCTCCCACTCGGCGAGCAGGGACCGCACGCAGCTCACGGCGAAGTCGCCGGAGTTGTAGTTCACCACGAGGGCGGCGAAACCGGCGTCGGTCTTCACGGTGCCTCCATCACGGACGGACCCCCGTCACGGGGACGGCTCGGCGACCTCCTCCGTCTCCTCCGCCTGTCCGGGGCGCGGGGGGAGAGGCCGCTGCTCGGTCCTCCAGCGGTGCTCGATCCGGAACAGGCCCACCTCGTGCGTGTTCGCCCGCACGACCAGGTGCTCGGGCACCATGTACTCGAAGTAGCGGTGGACGCCCCCCCCGTCGACGAGCCAGACGGGAACGAGGAACTGCCCGGAGAGCAGGTGCACGTCCGTCAGCTCGAGCACCGTGCATCCCTCCTTCCCCTCGACCTCGTACCCGTCGAAGTGGGTCACGCAGGCGCCGGCGGTCGTCATGTCCCCGAGCATGAAGCCGACCGCGATGTTGATGGGATTCTTGTCCGGACAAGGATTCGACCACCAGACGCGAATCTCCACGGAGTCCCCGGTGGTGATGTCGTAGATCTCCTTGTCGGTTCCCGGGACGAAGATCCGCGCCTCCCGGATCCAGGGCATGTCCTTCGGGCGCGTCGCGCCGTCCTCGGAGAGGGCGATGCCCTGCTCCTTGACGAGCCTCTCCGCCTCGCCGGTGCGATCGCGCTGGAAGGACGCGTACTCGTTGGTCACGTGAATCGACTCGCCGAGACCCATGACCTCGCCGTGGTCGAGCCAGATCGCCTGGTCGCAGAGCTGCCGGATGTCGTAGGGGCTGTGGCTGCAGAAGAGGAGCGTCTTGTCCTTCTTCCGCATCTCGTAGATCTTGTCGATGCACTTCTTCTGGAAGTACATGTCCCCCACCGCGAAGATCTCGTCGATGATGAGGACGTCGGGCTCCATGGCCATCGCGACGCTGAAGCCGAGCCGCATCCCCATCCCCGAGGAGTACGTCCGCACGGGCTCGTCGATGTAGGGGCCGAGCTCGGCAAAGTCGATGATCTCGTCGATCTTGCGCTCGATCGCGCGCTTGGAGAGCCCCATCATCACGCCGTTCATGACGATGTTGGCGCGGCCGGTGAAGTCGAGGTGGAAGCCCGCCCCCAGCTCGAGCAGGCTCGCCACGCGGCCGTCGAACCGGAAGCGGCCGGAGGTCGGCGAGGTGGTTCCGGCGAGGATCTTGAGGAGGGTGGACTTGCCCGCCCCGTTCGCGCCGCACAGCCCCAGGGCGGAGCCGGGCTTGAGGCGGAAGGTGACGTCGCGCAGGGCCCAGAACTCGTGGTGTCCCTTGTAGCGACCGAGGGAGAGGGCCTCGGCGATCCGCCGCGCCGGCCCGTGGTACATGAGGTAGGCCTTGCTCAGACTCTCCGCCTCGACCGAGTACTTGGTGCCCGCCATGCCGCTACACCTCGTCCGCGAAACGGCGCTGGGCGAACACGAAGAAGACGAAGCCGACGGCGAGGATCCCGAACGACCAGGCCGCGAAGACGAGGACCGAAGACAGGACGAAGTCCGGCGAGGTGGCGGTCGCGGCCTCGACCCAACCGTCCGCGGTGTGGTGCGCGGGAACGATAAACTCACCCATCAGGGCTCCGCGCCAGGCCTGGACGAGGTGAAAGACCGGATTCAGGCGGATGTACGGCAGGAACGACCCGATGCCCTTGCCCATCACCTCCGTCAGAGGCACCCAGAACAACGGGGTGGCGAACATCCAGACCGTCGTGAGGACGCCCACGACCTGCCCCGTGTCCCGCAGGAAGACGTGGATCGTGCTCAGGAACAGCACGAGTCCGTAGGTGAACACGCCCTGCAGGAGCAGCAGGACCGGAATCCAGAGGAGTCCCCAGCCGGGCATGGTCCACATCGGGGTGAGCACGCACCCCGCGACGAAGACCACGATCGCGAAGGAAAGCGTGACCAGGCCGACGAGCGTCACGTTGAGCGGCAGGATCTCCGTGGGGAACGCGAGCTTCTTGATCATGTTCCCGTTCTCGACGATCGTGTTCGTACCGCGAATGAGGGACTCGGCGATCGACGACCAGCTCATGATCCCCACGAACATGAAGATCCCGAGGGCGGCTTCCTGTCCTTCCTGCAGATCGGGGATCTTGATCTGGAGGAGCTTCGTGAAGATGAGGTAGTAGGTCAGGAACAGGAACAGCGGATGGATCAGCGGCCAGATCCACCCGAGGACCGTGCCCGTGAACCGGGCCCCGAGCTCGCGCCGGACGCTCGTCGTGACCAGGTCGCGGTGCCGCCACAACAGCACGGGCAGCCCGACGAGACGCTGCAAGGCCTCGACGAAGCGTACCGGCCGCGCGGTCACCCACCCCTCCGCATCCGTCTGGAGCATGGAGGTGGTCAGCGTCGGGACCGGCGGGTCTTCCGCCGATGATCGAGAGAGACTCATCATGAGGGGGGAGAGGCGGGCCGCCAGGGTAGGGGGATCGGCGGCTCCGGGAGGACTCTTCGGCGCGACGGGGCGGCGCGGCGAAGCGCACCTTGGGGGAAGTGTGCCACGATTCGATTAGCGGGGGGAGGAGAAGGAACTTCTTTCCCGGCCGACGCCCTGGCCTACCGCCCGTCCTTCTCCTCGCCGTCCTCGTCGAGCCCGGCGCGTTGCAGCAACGCCTCGACCTCGTCGGTCGGCCTCACGACGGGCTCGATCCCCGCGCCCAGGTAGGCGCGCACGTGATGTACGAGGATGCGCGCGGTCTCCACGTCGTCCTCGGTCCACTCCCACTCCGCGTAGGCGGGATCGAGGGGTCGGGCGAGGCTCTGGTTGAGCTGCTTCTTCACCCGCGCCTCGATCGCCCACGTCCCGGCCCGGAGCGGCCGCATCTTGACGACGGCCCTCGTGCGGTAGCCTTGCCCCTTGAAGGGGTGCAGGTCGGTCTTCCACCCGGTGGTGATCTCCATCGTGGTCGGGTCGAGCCCCGCCCCGAGCGGGAAGCCCATCTTCTGGCAGGAGGCCAGCGTAATCTTCCAGAGGACCGTATCGGTCGGCGCGGTCAGCTCGCCCTCGGTCCATCGCGGCTCGGGCTCCTTGTCGGAGCTCGCGCAGGACGCGCCCGCCAGGATCGAGAGGGCGACCGCGAGTAGGGTCGTCGTGATTCGGCTCATGGTTCAGCTCACATCCGGGAGCGGCGTGCTCCGTTTGTCGCGCAGGACGATGTGGATCGGCACCTCGTCGAAGGGCAATCCCTCGCGCAACCGATTCTCGAGATAGCGCAGGTAGTCCTTGCTGATCAGACGCTTGTCGTTGACGAACAACACGAAGGTCGGCGGCGCGGTCTCCACCTGCGTGGCGTACAGGATCCGCACGCGGTGTCCCTTCGAGCTGGGGGAGCGAGCCTCGAGGGCGCGCTCGAGGACGCGGTTCAGCTCGCCGGTGCCGACGCGGGTTCCGGCCTGCTCGTGGAGCTCGCGCGCGAGATTGAAGGTCTGCGCCACGTTGGTCCCGTCCTTGGCGGACAGGAAGCTGACGGGCGCCCAGAGCAGCCCCGGCAGCTCCTGGTCCAGGTAGCGCTCGAAGTCGGAAGGCACGTGGCTGTCCACCAGGTCCCACTTGTTCGCGCCGAGGATCACGACCTTGTAGCGGTCGCGGACGTAGCGGGCGAGCTTCTTCTCGATCGACGACAGCTTCCTCGTCGCGTCGAAGAGCAGGATGACGACGTCCGCCCGCCGGATCGCCTTGTGGCTGCGAGCGTCGGAGTAGAACTCGACCGCGTCGTCGTGGCTCTTCTTGCGCCGGACTCCCGCGGTGTCGATCAGGACGAAGGTCTCCCCGTCGCGCTCGATGATCACGTCGAGGGCGTCGCGCGTCGTGCCGGGGATCTCGGAGACGATCGCGCGCTCCTCGCGGGCCAGGTTGTTCACCAGGGTCGACTTCCCCGCGTTGCGCCGGCCCACGATGGCGATCCTGAGCGCGGGCAGGGGCATGCGCTCCTCGGGGCGCACGGCGGGGAGGCGCAGGGATATCTCCTCCACGAGCTCGCCGATGCCGGTGCCGTTCTGGGCGCTGATCGGGAGGAGCCGTTCGCCGACTCCGAGCGCCCGGAACGCGTCCACCTCCCACTCGAGCTTCTCGCCCTCGACCTTGTTGACCACGAGCAGCACGGGCTTCTCGAAGCCGCGCAGCCGTCGCGCCACCTCCTCGTCCAGCGGTGCGAGCCCCGCGCGCGCGTCCACCACGAACAGGACGAGGTCGGCGGTGAGCAGGGCGGCGCGGATCTGCTCCTCCACGTGCGGCCCCAGGTCGTCGCGATCGACGATGCCCACCCCGCCGGTGTCGGTCACCTCGACCGGCCGCTCGCCCCAGGGAGTGTCGAGGCGGACGAGCACGCTGACGCGGTCGCGGGTCACGCCCTCGGTCGGTTCGACGATCGACACGCGCGACCGACAGAGCCGGTTCAAAAGCGTCGACTTGCCCACGTTCGGGCGTCCGACGATGACGACGCGCGGTAGATCCTGGTCGGCCATGGGGTGCTCCGATCTCCTCCGCTCAGGGAAGGCCCAATCCGCGGTGGATCTGGGGGAGGACGCGAACGTCCAGCTCGCGCTCGAGGGCCAGAGCGGCCAGGGCCTCGAGCAGACGGCCGGCCGGAGCGGGGATCCCGCGGACCGGCGTCACGGGCTGGAGCACGAGGAGCAGCTCGCGGTTCAGGTCCGCGACGTCGTCGAGGATCGGCAGGTACGCCGCGGGCTCGACGTCCCCGCGAACCACGAGCTTCCCGCAGGCGTCGCGACTGCGGAGCGCCACGAGGCTGCGCGCGCGGGCCTCCGCCCAGTCGCGCTCGGTCGCGGGCGCGGGCGTGCTCCGGGAGGCCTCGGGAACCGCGACCGGAGGATCCAGGTCGGCGGGCGGCTTCAGGTCGAGGCTGACGTGGTCCACGACGTCGAGGAGCTCCTCGAGAGCGTCGGGATCCGAGCCGGAGGTCTCCAGGTGCCGCCGGCGGGAGCCGGTGAGAGTGGCGAGCTCCCGGAGGAAGGCGGGCCAGAGCAGGGGCTCGCCGCCGGTGAGGCTGAGGGGCCGCCGGCCGGACGGATCCACCTCGGAGATCCAGGTCGCGGCCAGGAAGGGAGAGGCCCAGGCGGGGGCGGCGCGGGCGTGGCCGCCGGCGTGGATGCGGGCCTCACCCTCGGCGGGGACCGCCCAGGACCCGGGCGTGTCGCACCACCGGCAGCGCAGGGGGCAGCCGGCCAGGCGCAGGAGCACCTGGGGCTGACCCGCGTAGAGACCCTCTCCCTGGATCGAGGGGAAGACCTCGACCACGGGAGCGCGGAGAGCGACGGCTTCCGCGGACTCCGTCACGGAGTGGTGTGAGCGGGAGGGGCTCATGACGAGGCTCCATCGCTCGGGATCGGGAACCCGACGCCGGCCGGGGCGGACCGGCCGCCGGGATCCTAGCTCTCGTCCTCGGTGGCGGGAGCGGCCTCGGCGTCCTCGGCACCCTCGGCGCCCTCGGCGCCTTCGGTGGGCTCGGCGGCCGCCTTCTTGGCCTTGGCGACCTTGAACTTGGTGCGCACCTTCGGGAGGCCGAGGGGGGAGTCGTTCTCGGGATCGATCTTGCCGTCGTGGGCCAGCTTCAGGATGCGCTCGACGCGGGTCAGGACGCTGCGCTCTCCGCGCAGGGTGTCGACGCCGGTGAGGCTCGGGTGGATGCTCATCTGTCTCGATACCTGTCTCGGTTGTGACGTGGCGTGGATTCGGTTGGTTCGCTTCGCTTCTTCGATCCGACGGCGGGCGGCGGCCCCGGCTCTCAGCGGTTGACGTGATCGTCGATCCTGACGATGAGCGCGTCTCCGAACGCGCGTCTCCGGCCGTTCGCCGTGAGCTCTCGGACCTGATCTCGCAGCTCCGTCAGCTCTCCGGAGGTGGGTGCGGCGCCCACGAGGATCTCGAGGTGCGAGCCGCGCATCACCGGCGGGAAGACGGGGAGCCCGAGGTCCGCGAGCAGGTTCTGGGTCGCCCGCGCGTAGTCCCCCTGATCGCTCCCGTAGGTCACGACCTGGATCGTGTAGCGGTTCGCGGGATCGCGGAGCGGAGCGGTGGGATCCGGGGGCGTCTGGTCGGTCCGGTCCTCGCCGGGATCGGTGGAGGGCGGGGTCGCGGGGGTCGTCGTGCCGGGATCGGTGGAAGGACGGATGCCCGCGGGGTCGGTCGTGGTCGTGGTCTCCTCGGTGGTCGGCCGCTCGGCCGCCTCCGCCTCCTCGCCTCCACCCGTGGCCCGGCCCAGCGCGTAGCCGAGCACGAAGGCCACGCCCACGATCAGGGCCACCGGCAGCCAGGGCGGGAGGACGGCGCTCCGCCCCAGCCCCCTCGGCGGTCGGGGCGTACCTCCGGCATTCTCGCGCCCCTGGGGAGGGGTCGCGAAGGGTCCGGAGCCGGAGGAATCCTCTTTCGAGCCGGCCTGGCCGGCGTCGCGGAAGGCCTCCAGGAGGTTTCTCTGTCGAAGTGCCACGGGAGTACCCGGAGGGAAACGGTGGAGAGTACTTTGCGAATCCCCGATTGGTCAACGGGGCGCCGCCCTTCCCTGGAGGGATTGGGCGAGAAGCCCGAGATCACGCGTCCCGTCGTGGTGGGGCGGCCGCGGGAGCCCCCGTCCTCGCTCCGACCGGCCCCCTACGAGTCCTCGTCGTCCGTCCCGTCCGCGGAGGCTTTCTCGGCGAGGGCGGCCTGCTCGAGGAGGAACAGCAGCTCGCGGGTCTCTTCCGCCCACCTGCCCTCGGGCTCCCGGTCGAGGTAGTTCGAGAGGACGGCCCGGGCCTTGTCGAGGTCCCCGGCCAGCTTCCACGCCTTGGCGAGGTTCAGGTGGACGGGCTCGGGGAGGGTGATGCCGGTGCGGGCCGCGTCGCCGAGGACGATGCTCCAGGCCCGGGCCGCGCCCTCGTGGTCGGCCAGGCGGAAGAGGACGACGCCGAGGTGGTTCTGGGCGGCCATGGACTGCGGATCGAGCTCGAGGGCGCGCTCGAACTCCTGGCGGGCCGGCTCGAGTCGTCCGTCCTCGTAGGCGGCGATCCCTCGATCGACGGCCTTCTCCGCCTCCTGTCCGAGGATCGTGGCCCCGAAGCCGAGCCCCTCCTCGTCGAGGCCCAGGGCCCGGGCGGCGAGGTAGTGCTCGACGGCCTCGTCCCGGTCCTTGGTGAGCAGGCAGGCCGTCGCCGCCTGGCGGTGGAGCAGGGCGCGGGTCGCTCCGAGGGGGCGGCCCTCGGCCTCCAGCTCCTCGTAGATCGCCAGCGCCTCCTCGTAGCGCATGAGCCCGGTGAGGGCCTCCGCGAGGAGCTCGCGGGCGTTCGGATCGGCGGGGTTCCACGCCAGGGCCTTCTCGGCGTGGGCGTAGGCCTCGCTCCAGGCCTCGCGGCCGATGTCCATCCGCCCCACGAGCACGTGGGCCGCGGCCCGGGGGAGGCCGGCGTAGGGCAGGTCGGGGTCCATCTCGAGCGCGTTCTCGAGGTGCGTCAGCCCGAGCTCCGCCCCGCCCGGGATCCCGAGGAGGAGACACCCCTGGGCCCGCTCGAGGGCCGCGGTCCGCCCCGCGCGTCGCCACCCCTCGCGGATGGCCTCCTCGGCGCCGGTGTGCTTCCCAAGGCTCGCCAGGTGCTCGGCCTGCGCTGCCCACACGCGGCCGTCGTCCCCCCAGCGGTCCTTCGCCCGCTCCAGGGTTCGCAGGGCGGCGACGTCGTCGCCCTCGAGGTGGAGGATCCGCACCTCGAGCAGGAGGCCCTCGACCCCCGCGCCGCTGCCGAGCTGCCCGAGCAGGGTCCGCGCCACGTCGACCATCCCCCGCTCCACGGCGTCCTGGGCCTCGGCGAGGCGGGGATCACGGGGCTCGGAGCGGGGCTCCCCGGCGGCCGGCCCCCCGGGCTCGTCGGAATCCTCCGAGCCGCAGCCGGCGGGGAGGAGGGCGAGGGCGGCGAGGAGCGCGGGTGCGGCGGGGAGGAGGAGGGAGCGGGATCGCATGGGTCGATGGGAGGCGGAACATCCCAACCGGTCGGGGCCCGGGTGTAAAGGGCTCGCTCTCGACCGGTCGCCGGCGGGGTCGCGGTGGCCCTCCGGACCGTCCCAAACCCCCACCCACCCCCAGGGGCCACACCCCGTGGACCGCGGTCGTCGACCTCCGGTTGCACGCTTTCTCGAGGGAGTTTCGGGGGGGCGACGCGTTCGCGCCGGGATCTCGAGGCGGCGGAGCTCGAGGACCCGCCGCCCGCACGTGGTCGGCGGCGGCGGGGCCGACTACGATACGCTCGTGATCCGCCGCGCATCCCCCATCCACCCGGACGGGCCTTGCTCGTTCCGGCTCGTCGCCTTCGGCTGCAAGGTGAACCAGTACGACTCCCAGGTCCTGCGGGAGACGCTGCGGCGGCAGGGGTGGCGGGAGGTCGACGAGGGGGAGGCGGAGCTCGTCGTGATCCAGACCTGCACGGTGACCGCCCAGGCGGGGCGAAAGGCGCGGCGACTGGCGCGGCGGCTGGCGCGGGAGGTTCCCGGGGCGAGGATCGCGATGACCGGCTGTCTGGCGGACAGCGAGCCGGAGGCGCTGAAGGAGCTTCCCGGCGTCGCGTGGGTGCTCGGGAACGAGGACCTGCGGGATCCGGGCCGCCTCGTCGGGGAGCTCGGAGGGAACGCGGAGCCGAACGCGCCCCCCGAGATCACCGAGCTGACCGGACACACCCGGGCCTTCCTCAAGATCCAGGACGGCTGCGACATGGGCTGCGCCTACTGCATCGTGCCTCGGGTGCGAGGCGCGAGCCGGTCCCGGCCCCGCGCGGCGATCGTCGCCGAGCTGCGGCGGCTGCTCGCGAGCGGACACCGCGAGGTCGTGCTCTGCGGCATCCACCTCGGCCACTGGGGCCGGGACACGGGACACGAGCTGGGCGACCTCCTCGAGGAGCTCGCCGGGGTGGCCGCGGAAGATCCCGACAGACGCCCCGTCGACTGGCGCCTCCGCCTCTCCTCCATCGAGGCGACCGAGGTCGAAGGCCCCGTCCTCGAGGCCCTGGCCCGCCACCCCGAGCGCATCGCCCCCCACCTCCACCTTCCCCTGCAATCCGGCGACGACCGCGTCCTGCGCTCCATGCGCCGGTGGTACTCCGCCGAGGGGTATCTGGCGATCTGCGAGCGGATCCGCACGCTCCTCGACCGGCCCGCCCTCACCACGGACGTGATCCTCGGCTTCCCCGGCGAGGACGAGGCCGCCTTCGAGAACACCCTCGACGTGGTGCGACGAGCCGGCTTCTCCCGCGTCCACGCCTTCCCCTTCTCCCCTCGGCCCGGAACACCCGCCGCGCGCCCCGAAACCCTGGGCCGGCCCGTGGCCCCCGAGACCCTGCGGGAGCGAAAAGCCCGCCTGGACGAGCTCGCTCGACGACTCGCCGACGAGTTCCGCCGCGGGCTCGTCGGCCGAGACGAGCGGATCGTCCTCGAGGGCGACGTCGGGCTCGCGGGCCGCTACCAGCGCGTCCGCCTCCCCCACGGGGAACGCCCCGCCTCCCCCGGCCTCCTCGACGTCACGATCGAAGGGATCGACGGGGAGGAGTTGCTCGGCCGCCGGATCGCGCCCCGCTCCGCCGGAGCCCCACCCCCCACGGAACCGACCCCCGCCACGCGATGACGAAGGACACCGACGAGCTCGATCGCCTCGCCCACGGCCTCCACGCCGCGGCCCGGCGCCGCGCCTGGATGGGCGTGAGGCGCGTCGAGGCCCCCGCGACGTCCTCCCCCCCCGCCGAGGCCGCCGCCGCCCCGGTCGAGACCCCGCCCGCCGAGGCCCTGGAGGCCCTCCGGCGCGAGGTGGCGGCCTGCACGGCCTGCGAGCTGTGCGAGACGCGCACCCAGACCGTCTTCGCCGACGGGAAGGGCCGGGCCGGGGTCGTCTTCGTCGGCGAGGCTCCGGGGCAGCACGAGGACGAGCAGGGGGTGCCCTTCGTGGGCCGGGCGGGCGCCCTGCTCACCGACATCATCCAGAAGGGCATGGGGCTCGACCGCGAGGACGTCTACATCGCCAACGTCCTCAAGTGCCGGCCCCCGGGGAACCGCGACCCCCGGCCGGAGGAGACCCGGGCCTGCACGCCCTTCCTGGACCGCCAGATCGAGCTCCTGGACCCCCAGGTCCTCATCCCCCTGGGCCTGCACGCCTCCCAGCACGTCCTGAGGAGCACCCAGTCCATGGGGCGGCTCCGGGGCCGGGTCCACCGGATGGGGGGCCGGAAGGTGGTGGCCACGTACCACCCGGCCTACCTGCTGCGCAGCCCCCACATGAAGAAGGAGTGCTGGAAGGACATCCAGCTCGCCATGGCCGAGCTGGGCCTGACCCCTCCCGGGGGCCGGTGAGGCGGGGGGCGGCCGGGAACGGCCCCCCGGGGGAGAGCTCGGTAACCACGGAACCCTACACCGCTATCCAGCCCTGAGTTGACCCTCGCCGGGCCCCCGGCTATCCTCCCGCCCCCGGTCTGAATGCCCGTCGCAACCGTTTTCGAGAGCACGGGTTCCGTTCCGTCCGGGCCCGCGTTCCCCCGCGAGGGGAACCCGGGAACGAACGGCTCCGAGCCGCGGGCGGGCGCGTTCCGCTCCGCACTCGATCCGATCTTTCTCCTGCAAGCTTCGCACCCTGCCACACCCCGCTCCACGCGAGCCTGCTCCGACGTCGGGCGCGACCCGATCGTCGACACGACCGAACAACCGAACGCTCCTCGGAGCGTGTCGCCCCAACACCGAAGATCCCCCCACAATCCGACCCCTTGGCTGCCGCGATCGTCGGCGGGCACTTCCGACGAGCGCCCTCTCTTCCTACGGCAACCATTCCCGCAAGGACCACTCGTACCATGCGCACTCGCTCACTCCTCATCCCGAGCTTGCTGGTGATCGCTCTCGGAGCGTGCCGTTCGGCCGACACGACGACGGACGAGTCCACCGCCACCACGGACACCTCCGGTGCCGTCACCGAAGAGACCACCGCCGCGACCGAGACCCCCGTCACGGCCACCCAGGGAATCGACCAGGCCGCGGACCGCGTACAGGTGGTGCGTCAGCGCCGCGAGTACCTCGCCGACGAATCCGTGGCGCGCGGCGACGAGCTCTTCGATCGATCCGACCTGGAGGGCGCCCTCACGGAGTACGCGCAGGCGCTCGAGGTCGATCCCTCGAACGAGGCGGCCCGCGAGCGCATGCGGAGGGTGAAGGCCCTCATGGGTGATCGCTTCGCGGTGGCCAGCGAGGTGATGGACGACGCGGTGGAGAAGGAGATCGTGCGACGGCAGTGCGCGCGCATCGAGGCCGAGCAGCACAACACCGACGGCGACAACTACCGGCGCCTCGGCGAGTTCGACAAGGCGATCGAGAGCTATCGCCACGCCGAGACGATCCTGCGCTATCACCCGCTCATCGCGACGGACTCGCTGGACGAGCAGGTGATCCGCCAGAAGCTCGAGTCCGCCATCGGCGAGGCCCAGGCGGCCGAGCGCGCCGAGAACCTGGCGGCGCAGGAGGCCGCGCGGCGCGAGAGGGCGGCGGCCGAGAAGGAGCAGAAGGAGTACATCGCAAACAAGCTCACGAGCCTCTACGCGCAAGCGAACGACGCGTTCATGCGCGAGAAGTACTCGATCGCGGAGTCCCTGGCCTCGCAGATCTTGATCTACGATCCCGGCAACGAGACCGCCATCGAGATGCGCGAGATCGCCCAGGCCGCCCGTCACCAGAAGGTCGGCCAGGACACGCACAAGCGCTATCGCGAGCAGTGGCAGATCACCTTCGAGGACCTGCGCACGATGCCCGTCCCCCAGACGGACACCCTCGTTTTCGACGATCTCGAGCGGTGGAAGAAGGTGCGTGCGAAGGGCCCCATCGAGTTCACCCCGACCGACCAGGCGTCCCAGGCAGACAAGCAGGCGATCATCGATCGGCTCAAGGACGTCAGGGTTCCCGCCCGCTTCAGCGTGGACGGCGAAGGCGCGCCGCTCGAGGCGGTGGCCGAGTACCTGCAGTACAGCTCCGGCGTCAACTTCTACATCTCGACGAAGGTGCGCGAGGAGCTCGACGAGGAAGAGACCTCCGTCCTGCTCGACCTCTCCGAGCGTAGCGTCTACAAGATCCTCCAGATCATCACCGAGGTCAGCGAGAGCCTGCGGTGGAAGGTCGAAGACGGCGTGGTCAAGTTCGTCACCGCCGAGGAGATGGTCGGCGGCCAGATCCTGAAGATGTACGAGGTGCGCGACCTGATCCGCCCGATCACGGACTTCCCCGCGGGCGAGATCAACGTCGAGCCCTCCGGCGGCATCGATCCCTTCGACGAGGACTTCGAGGAGAGCGAGGCGCTGGTCATCACCGAGGACGCGCTCGACAGCCTCATCCGCGACAACATCGCGATGGAGTCCTGGGACGCCGATCCCGCGAACAGCATGCGGATCTCCCAGGGCACGCTGGTCGTGAACCAGACGCCGGAGGTGCAGGAGCAGATCCGTAAGCTCCTGGACAACCTGCGCGAGGCGACGGGCATCATGGTCGACATCCAGGCCCGCTTCCTGAAGGTCGAGGACAACTTCCTCGAGGACATCGGCATCGACTTCCGCGGCCTCGGCTCGCCCGGCGGCGGCACGAACGCGTTCTTCAACGACTTCGGCAACTCGACCGCGCAGGCGACCCTGGGACACGAGCTCGGCTCCGACACCTCCCTGGGCTTCTGGCTCGACGACGGCGAGGACGGCAACTACCGCGGCCGCGCCGAGAACCTCTTCGACAGCCAGCTCGGTGACGACGACGTCCTGACCGGCTCCGGGGGTCTCGGGTTCCAGTGGACGTACCTGAACGACCTCCAGCTCGAGATGATCCTGCGGGCGACCTCCAAGTCCGAGCGCATCGAGCTGGTCACCGCTCCCCACATCACCGTGTTCAACACCGCCCGGTCGAACCTGACGGTCATGAACCAGGTGGCGTACATCAAGGACTTCGACGTCGAGATCGCCCAGGCGTCCTCGATCGCCGATCCGATCATCGCGGTCGTCCAGGACGGCGTGATCCTCGACGTGCGGCCGGTGGTCTCCGCGGACCGCCGCTTCATCACCCTGGAGCTGCGTCCGACGGTGGCCGAGCTGAAGCGCCCGATCACCCAGTTCAGCACCTCCCTCGGGGTGTCGGGCAACTCGGTGGCGATCCACCTGCCCGAGCTGGAGATCTCCCGGGTCCGCACCTCGGTCCCGATGCCCGACGGCGGCACGGTGCTCCTGGGCGGCTTCAAGGTGCACGAGTCCCAGGATCTGCGCTCCGGCGTCCCGATCCTGAACAAGATCCCGCTGATCTCGTTCCTCTTCGAGCGGAAGGGCACGTTCATCTCGAACCGCAAGCTCCTGATCCTCCTCAAGGCGAACATCGTCATCCCCGCGGAGCTGGAGCCCACCCCGGCCCAGCTCGGCCTGGACGAGACCCTCGCCTCCTCCAACTGACCGCTCCCTCCGCTCTCCTCGCCTGGGCGGGGGAGCGGGAATCCGAACCCGGAAGCACGGGTCCGACCGGGATCGCCCGGCGGACCCGCTTCCCTATCCGCCACGTCCCCCGCTCGCGGCCCCGCTCCTTCTCACCTCGCGTCCCGATCCGACCGGATTCGCGCCCGAGGTCTTTGTGAAACTCGCCCCGTCCGGCGGGGTATCGCCCACCAGGGTCGGAGGCGCCGGTTCTGCCCCGATCGGAATCCGCGAACCCTGGCGGAGATCCGGCTCCTCCCCGCGGCGGTAGCCGACCCCCCCCCCCCCCACCCCCACCAGCCCCCCCCCCGGAGCCCCAACCCCGGCGGCGGGCGGTAGCGCCCCCCCGCCCCCGCGCCCCCGGC